>JAQXLK010000253.1 GCA_029012085.1 Clostridiales bacterium | reverse complement strand
TATTTAGGAGGTCAATTAGAACAGGCCGTTTCTGAGAATGATTTTGAGGCGATGGTTTCGATTTTAAATGAAATGCTGGGATTTGCAAGAGAGACAAGCCAGTATGATAAATGTGAAATATATGGAAGCCAGGCATTAAAGCTGATTGAAAACAGTCCATATAAAGGTACGATAAGCCATGCAACAACGTTGCTGAATGTAGCGAATGCAATGCGAGCAGCTGGAAGATTGGAGGAATCCCTTGCAAATTACCGGATAACAGAACAGATTTATAATGAACAGCTGCCGGCAGGAGATTATCAGTTTGCAAGCCTTTACAACAATGAAGGATTGTTATTTGAAGAAATGCAGGAATATGAAAAGGCTGCTGATGCCTTTGAAAACGCAATTGAGATTGTATCAGCGTATGATGGGAATGAGTATTATCAGGCGGTATCTTATGCCAATCTTGCCAATGCAAATGTTATGCTTCAAAAATATGAACAGGCAGAGGAAAATGCCCAAAAAGCCGTTCAGTTGTTTGAACCATTGAATGTGAATGATTCTCATAAAGGTGCTGCTTTGGCAGCACTTGGAGAAATATATCTTGCAAAAGGAAAGAAAACAGAGGCGATTGCCTATTATGAAGAAGCAAGAGACTGCATTTTCAATCATATCGGGAAAAATGCAGCTTATTACCGTGTGGAAGAACGTTTAAAACAATTAAAGCAGGACAACATATCAGGTGCAAAACTTTGTCGTGAGTATTACGAACAGTATGGTGCTCCGATGATTGAAGAAAAATTTCCACAATATGTATCCAAAATCGCAGTTGGACATGTAGGAGAAGGTTCCGATTGTTTCGGCTTTGATGATGGTTTTTCGACGGATCATGATTTTGGACCAGGGTTTAGTATGTGGGTAACTGCTGACACTTATAAGGAAATTGGAGAATCTCTTCAGCAGGCATATATGAATCTTCCCGATGAATTCAAAGGTTTTTACCGGGTTACAAGTAGTCATGGCAGAGAGCGTTTCGGAGTTTGTGTTATAGATGATTTTTATGAAAGAGTGTTAGCTGGTGGCCATTTACCGGAAAAAGAATCAGATTACCTGAATCTTGAGGATTGTTACCTTGCAGCAGCGGTAAATGGTGAGGTTTACCGTGATGATGAGGGTATCTTTACATCCATCCGTAATCAGTTAAAGGCAGGGTATCCGGAAGGAGTAAAACTTTTAAAGCTGGCACAAAAGACTGCCCTTTATGGACAAAATGGTCAGTATAATTATGAACGGTGTGCAAGACGGGGAGAGTGGACCGCAGCAATGCTTGCAAAGTCGGACGCTATGCGGCAGTCTATGCAGATTGCATATTTACTTGCTGGGATATATGCACCACATGATAAATGGCTTCATCGGGGATTAAAAGATATCAATTCAGATATTTATACTTTAGTTGAATGTTTGACGATTTGTGATTTAAAGGATGTAGAAGAAAATTGCCGGCTTTTAGAGGAAATTGCGGGCATCTTGTTAGGAGAATTAAGACAGCGGTTTTATGTAACCTCTAAGGGAGATTTCTTGCCGGATATTTCTGTGGAAATTGCAAGACGTGGACAGTTATATATGATTGACAAAGAAAAGCTTTTAGAACAGATTGAAAGTTATAAAGAAAACGTAGAATATATTGATATTCTATTAAAAGATATGTCGATGTCTTTATTGGTTCAGTTTTGTTATGACTGTGAGCAGGGAAATGTATATCCTTTATCAGGGAATAATGTTCCTGAGCAGAGAAGAGAAATTATAAAAACAATTTTATCTATTGAAAATGAGAAAAGAACGTCGGACTATATGAAAATTTTATTTGATGAAATAGAAACATTTTCGGATGCTATGTTAGTGCAATATGGCAGATATGTTGCAAATAAAAACAACCGGGATAAATCGTGAAATCATAATGGTATAACGTAATTCAAGAGCATATTTGAAAAAATAAATAAGGAGAAGTGTATGAAGATTGCAGTTTTATCGGATACCCATAATTTACTTAGAAATGAGGTAGAGGAAATTATTCGGGAATGTGATGCTGTTATTCAAGGTGGTGGGTCATTAAAGTCAAAAAGTTTTTTCTGCAAGCAGAAAAAACTTTTTGGACTTTTGACACTTATATCATATTGTTAAATTCATCTTCGTCCAATAGTTCTTCGAATTTGTCTTCTACAATTTCCCATTCTTCATCTGATTCAATTTCGGAAATAGATACATTTTCTCCATCGGATTGGTAGCGGTAGAGAAAGTATTCACCCTCTTCATAGCCTTCAATTGGTTCTTGTGGCATTAGAGCAACGTAAAACTGGTCTTTTACCGGAAAAATTGCAAGGATGTCACATTCTAATTCGCTGTTATCCTCCAAAATAAGAGAAATGGTGTCTTCTGTAATGATTGTGTTGTCATTATTTGTACTCATATAAAAAAATCCTTTCTTTAATTATTTATCACTGTTAATTGATAAAAGCTCTTTATAATCATTCTCGGAGATGGCTCGGCTAAAGAAGTAACCCTGTAAGATATCACAGGTTTGTTCCTGGAGAACTTTAAGCTGTTCAATTGTTTCCACTCCCTCTGCTACAACTGTAATACCTAACTGATGAGCCAGATTGATGATGGTTCCGGCAATGTATTTGTCGTTGTTATTTTCACAAATGTTGGCAATAAAAGATTTATCAATTTTTAATGTATCAATTGGTATTTTGGTCAGGTAACTGAAAGAGGAGTATCCTGTTCCAAAATCATCTAAGGCAATCTGGATACCAAGCTCTTTCATTCTGCGAATTAATGATAGGTTGTGTTCAAAGTTTGTCATTAATACGCTTTCTGTAAGCTCTATTTCCAAATACTGAAGTGGCATAGAAGTTTTTTCAGGTAGTGCTTCAATCGCATGAATCAAACGGTCTCCACGAAGCTGTGTAGTGGATACATTGACAGAAATCTTTTGTGGTGAAAATCCTTCATCTATAAGCCTTTGGTTAAAGCTGCAGGCTTCCAATAATGCCCATTCTCCTAATTCATCAATTAAAACACATTCTTCTGCTACAGGAATAAATTCGTCTGGAGATACATAACCGACAATTGGAGAATTTAATCTCATTAGTGCTTCGCAACCAAGAATTTTTCCGGTTGATACATCTGCCTGAGGCTGATAAAGGAGATAAATATCTTTATTACGAACAGCATCTCTCAAAATATCTACTAAATCATTTTTGCGGTTTACTTCGTCCTCCATGGAAGAATTAAAAAAGCTGTAGCTGTTTTTGCCAGAGTTCTTAGCACTATACATTGCAATGTCAGCATTTTTCATTAGTTCATTAAGTGATAAACCATTTTGTGGGAAAATGGCAGCACCGGCACTGATTGTGATATGAACTGTTTCATCATCTAATACAAAAGGAGTAGAGGCGATGGAAACTAAGTTTGCAAGGAAGTTTTCTAAATCATCATGGGATGGTACCTGATTACGAAGAATTACAAACTCGTCTCCACCATTTCGTGCCAGAATATCATCATCACTAATATAATTGGAAAGTTTTGTACTTATGGATTGTAAAAG
>JAQXLK010000252.1 GCA_029012085.1 Clostridiales bacterium | reverse complement strand
GATTAAGATCAGGGAGAGCATCAGCCGGAAGTCATTGCCTGTTCGATGGATGATATGGTATGCACTTTTGTTCTATACAATTCTTCTTGGGTATTACGGACCGGGATACAGTGCAGCTGAATTTATTTATCAGGGATTTTAAGGCAGGACAGAGAGGAACACTATAATTAATGAGGATTAAGAATTCGATTGTTAATTTAATCTATATATGGGGATCGGCACTGTTGATTGCATTGCTTAGTCTGATTACCAGACGACTTTTTCTGGATTCGTTAAAAGTGGACTATTTGGGTTATGACGGTCTGTTTACTTCGATCTTTTCGTTTTTGACACTGTCCGAAATGGGGATTGCTAGTATAATCACATACCATATGTACAGTGAGATTGCAACGGATAACAAGAAGCAGATATGTAAACTCCTTTATATGTATAAGCTGATCTATAAGATTGTAGGTGCATTTGTTCTTTTGGCGGGTATTGTAGTCAGTTTTTTCCTGCCGATTATTTTAAAGGATCATACGGAAAGCTGGAGGTTCATTTATACAATTTATTTTCTACAGCTAATGGCAACCTTATGTACTTATTTCTTTGCTTATCGTAGAATTCTTTTTATTACAAACCAGAAAATTTATTTCTGCACAATGGTTGATACTATTATGACCATAATTTCTACTTGCTGTAAAATTGCAGTACTGGTGCTTTTAAAAAGCTATATTGCTTATTTAATTGTAGGAATTTTAAATAATATACTTTCTAATCTGATTATTGCATGGCGTTCAAAGGTAAGCTTTCCTGACATAGTAAAAATCAAGGTAACAAAAGAGGACTTTAGAAAACTGAATTTATGGCATGATGTAAAGAACATGATGGCGACTAAAATTGCGGGGACGATTTATGGAAGCTCTGATAGTATCATTATTACGGCAGTGCTGGGGGTAGGCGCGGTAGGACTGGTAAATAATTATCAGATGATATCGTCGAAGATTCAGGAGTTTATTCTTTCGATTTTCCAGGCACTGCAGGCAAGTATCGGGAATTTGGTCTATGACAAGGATACCGATAAGGGAATTAGCTTCTTTTATGCACTTGACCTGATTGGATTTTATCTGGGGCTGACAGCAGCAGTTGGTATGGTAGTAGTCGGACAGGATTTTATTCTGGTTTGGTTAAAAAAGCAGGAATTTCAGCTTCCTTTCCTGTTTCTGCTTTTATTGTCAATAAATGTTTTTATTGCTATTTGTAATAATCCAATGAATTATTTTAGAAATACGTTGGGACATTTTGAAAGTGACCGGAACTATATGATCGCGGCAGCAGCGGTAAATGTAGTGTTTACTCTTTTGCTTGCTTATCCTATGGGGGTTGCCGGAGTTATGGTAGGTACAGTAGCTGGACATTTACTTATTTTTGCAGGAAGAACCGTTGTTGTTTACAAACATTATGTGAAAGAGACACCAGTGCAGTACTATTTTAGGTTTTTTATCCGCTTTTGTATTTTTATGCTGACTGCTGTGGGTACATTGATAGCGGTGAGAGCAGTTCCGGGAGGCTGGTTAGGTGTCCTGATAAAGGGGACGAGCAGTGTTCTGATTTCAACCGCGGTATTTTTGATTTATAGTTTTGGAAGAGATGAATTTCGGGTGCTATTAGCTTATGTGAAAGTAGTTTTCGGGATGATAATTAGAAAAGAAAAAAAGAAAGATAACAACATGGACACTAATGGAAAGGAACGGCATGAATCTATACGATAAGGTAAAGCGGAAGATTATTTCAATAAAGAGGGAGGCTGAGATTTATAAACCGTACTATAATACGGTTTATGGGATTAGCTCTAAAATGCCACCTATTTACAATAAAGATGGCGAGCCGATGGAGCTATTTTTTATACGGGACATGCACACGGCACATAATCCCTATGGAAATGTAGGAAAGCACTTCTTATGGGATCGATATAATTGGGGGCTGGATACGCATTTTTATACTCATCGTGCTATGTTGGAAACAATGGGAAAACCGGTAAGAAAATATGGGATGTTCGGTGAATCCAGGGCAATTGTGCCGAAGGATTACGAGATATTTAAGAAGCACAAAGGACTGGAAGGGGAATTTGATGCAATTTTTACTTATGATGAGCAATTATTAAATTCTCTGCCAAATGCAAAGTTTTATCCATTATCTGCGGAGGTGTGGTATGGAAAGGAGCATCCCGAGGTAGTGGTAGATACAGCATATCAGACCAAATGCAAAAATATATCGATTGTCTGTTCAAATAAACAATTGTGTGAACAGCATAAAGTTCGAATGAGTATTGCCCGATATTGCAAAGATAATAATAAAGCAGATGTTATGGGAAAATTTGATGGGGGAAGATATGTGTCTACGGAGGAAAGTCTACAGGAATATAGGTATTCTTTTGCCATCGAAAATGAAATTACAGATTATTATTTTACTGAACGGATTACAAGCTGCTTTGCAGCACAAACCATCCCTATTTATATGGGAGCAAGAAAAATTGATGAATTCTTCAATCCGGAGGGGATTATCAAGATAACGAAAGATGATGTGAATAATCTTGATGCTGTTTTGAAGCAATGCACAAAAGAAGAGTATGAAAGAAGGCTGCCGGCAATTCTGGACAACTATGAGAGAGTGCAGTGTTATCGAAATATGCAGGATTACTTATATGAGAGGCTATTGTAGGAAAGGGAGAAAACCGGGAATGCAGCAAGCTGAAAAGAAGGATGTGCTGGTGCTTAATGTAGCAGAAATTGTATATTATTTATATTTTGCTATTATGGCATTTGCAAAAGGCATTGGATTATATGATGGTATGTGGCCATATACAGTGGCACTTTTTCTTGGTGCCGTTTTGATTATATTGAAATTGATGCTAACGGAACATACGATAGCTGAATGGCTGTTTGTTCTTGGTTTATTAGGACTAGGAATACTCGTATGTCACAATTCAGGTGAAAAAGGTGTGCTGATTTATATTGCTATGATTGTGGCAATGAAAAATGTGCCCATAAAACGCTTGTTCGCAGTTGGATTAGCGATATGGGGCGGAACATTTGTTATGCAAGCGGTTTTAACCATTACAGGTGTTAAATCGGATATTTTTGTCATTCATGATAAATTAGGACTTGGATATATTATCAGATGGTCTCTTGGCTATCCGCACCCTAATGTATTGCAGATTTCTTTTCTGATTTTATGCGCGTTTATTTTATATTTGGCTGACTGGAAAGGGAAAAAGCTGATATATGCAACTATAATTATGTTAGTAGGAAATTTGTATGTTTTCTTTTATTCTGTTAGCTACACCGGACTTGTTGTAGTGGTAATATATCTGTTTGGCAATTTATACCTTTCTTTTAGAAAGGAGTTGAGTAAATTAGAAAAAATGTTGGTAACGCTTGTCTTTCCCAGTTGCGTAGCATTTTCGGTGCTGGGGCCTGTTGTACTTCATGGAAAGCCGTGGGAAATTTGCAATAAGCTTTTGAATAATCGGTATATTGTTTCGACACTATACTTAAAAACTGATCCAATTACATTATTTGGGGCAAGACCTTCTGCAGGAATTCCCGATAGCTTTAGGAACATTGATTGTTCCTATATGTTTGCGCTGATGCATTATGGACTGGTAATATTTATTCTTTTATGTGTAGGGTATGTGACATTAATACACCATTGTATGAAAGAAAAAAAACATAAGGAGCTTTCAATTATTATTAGCTTAGTGGTTGCGGCAATCACAGAACCGTTCTT
The DNA here is from genome assembly GCA_029012085.1 of Clostridiales bacterium. Lineage (GTDB taxonomy): Bacteria > Bacillota > Clostridia > Lachnospirales > Lachnospiraceae > CAG-590. Next base: position 730 of record JAQXLK010000252.1, on the reverse strand, counting down.
TGTAAATCCATCTTATAAAAATATTTCTTTTCTTTTTATAGGACAATTTATATTTGAAACTTTTGCTAAATTTACTCAAAAACGACCAGAGTGTTTTTTAAACAGAAAATTTATATTGTGCCCATTGGGGAAGAGAGTAATTACTATTCGCATAGAAAAACTTATGCAGATAAAAGCTTCTTATGTCTATGTTTTACAGAAAGGCAAAAAAGTTATTTTGACAGGAGCTGCAGTTATTGCGCTTATAGCGGGGAGTATATTTGCAATAACTGCGGATATGCCGGAATGTTATTATGCTGTTCACACTTCTACGGATATGGATAGTGAAAACATATATTTGGATATTGAAAATCTTCCTAAAAATTTTAATGGTAAAATCTTAAATTATGTGGATACAAAAACCCCATTGTATCGGGTAGAAGGTAATATTGTCACGGTAGAGTATGTGAGGGGAATAGTCAGCAGCGGGGTATGGTGTGGAATATTTGGAGCAGTATTTATTTCGCTTGTATTGTATGTATACAAAAAGAATGAATATGGGCTACGGAACAATGGTAAGTGGTAGTTTTTATGATTGACGTCGTTTTTATAAAATGATATGGTTATACAGTTGGGTAAATAGTAAAAAATATCTTATGAAATCAATTTGAGGAGAAAAACATGTCAGTTAAATTTCATAACTTTGGTGGAGTAATCGGATGGAATTTGCAAAAAAGGTTTCCCAAGCTTT
>JAQXLK010000251.1 GCA_029012085.1 Clostridiales bacterium | reverse complement strand
GTTGGCGTTATTTGTGTTTTTGTTTTGTGGTGGTAACTTAACAATACTACAAATATACAAAAACTGCTATTTTTATTTTAAAGTAGTGGAAAAATAATTGTAACTTGGGCTAGCCGTCGCGCTAGCGACTTGGTACAATATGATTTCGATATCAAAAGTTCAAAAAAGCTTTCCGACTACAGAAAAAGCCTTTTGACACTCAGAATATAAAATATATATACTTGAATTTATAGAGGAGATAAAAGAATGAAGGGACAGGATATTAAACTGCCGAGCCTCCGGGAAAAAGAAGATTCGGTTGCTGTTTTAGATAATGATATTATGGAAAAACTTAAGATAGTTATGATGCAGTCACAGCAGTTTCAGGAAATGATGATGATGTATAAATGTGCAATTCGTGAGGTAAGAACGAAGGCAGAAGTATTAAATGATGAGATGTCGGTAAGATACCACAGGAATCCAATCAGTAACATTACATCAAGAGTAAAAAAGCCGGAGAGTATTGCACAAAAGCTCTATAAAAAAGGGCTGCCATTTACGGTAGAAGCGATTATGAGTAATTTGTCCGATGTGGCAGGAGTCCGGATTATTTGTGAATTTATCGATGATATTTATTCCATTGCAGCCATGCTTGCTATGCAGGATGATTTGAAGCTCATTAAGATTAAGGATTATATCAAGTATCCAAAGCCGAACGGTTATCGCAGTTATCATATGATTGTGGAGATCCCGGTATTTTTCTCAAAGGGGAAGACGCCGATGCGGGTAGAGATACAGATACGTACTATGGCAATGGATTTCTGGGCGAGTCTGGATCATGAATTAAAGTACAAGAAGAACATTGATCCTCAGGATGAGGAAGTAATCGCAAGTGAACTGCTTGCCTGTGCAGAGCGGATTGCAGAGACGGATACGATTATGCAGCAGATAAGGATGAAATTAGACTCAGTTGAAAAAAGTAAGCAAAAGACGGAGATTGTGATAGAGGAATAACGTTACTTTTCACAAGTTAACCAAGCGGACGCTCTGGCTTTGATAAAATTATTTCCACCAGGGCCCGCTTGCGCTTAGTTGCGTGCGTAAGGGTACTAAGCAATGTAACACTATGCCCACTAGGTTCGAAAGGACCTCACAGCCAAGGCACACTTTCACACTAAGTTCGTGCTAAAGCACTCACTAAGTGTTCAATGCGAAGTGGGCAAGTGTACTTTCGTACTAAGCTCGAAAAAACTTCGCTAAGTACGGGGTGCAAGTACCAACGGACGCATCTACGATGAACGCGATATTCGCCGAATGGAAGTGCAAGCCCTTCCGCTCGGCTCATTATATCGCGCAAAGAGCCCTTAAGGAAAACAATTTTATCAAAGCCAGAGCTGTGAACTGACAAAAGTGTGAAAAGTAACGAATAACAAAGATTTTACAAAAAATGATAAGAAATTTATTGTTATATTTGGATAAAGTGTTGTACAATAAGGAGTGGCACTGCGGATATAGGCAGATACATTTATGAGTAGGAAGGAGAGTGCGCAAAAAGCGTATCAGACGGAATCATGAGAAAGACAAAAATTATTTGTACATTAGGACCTGCTACAGAAGATGATAAGGTATTAAGAGAATTGATGATAGAAGGCATGAATGTGGCCCGGTTTAACTTTTCGCATGGAGATCATGCACAGCATGAACGCAACTTAAATCGGATTAAGAAGCTGCGGGAAGAATTGGGACTGCCGATTGCGGCACTTTTAGATACGAAAGGACCGGAGATTCGTGTAAGAGATTTTAAGGATGGGAAAGTGGTTCTTAAGAATGGACAGCAGTTTACTTTGACAACCCGCGAGGTAGAAGGGGATGAGAAACAGGTATCGATTTCCTATGCCGGATTGATTGGCGATGTGAAGATAGGAACGAGGATTCTGATTGATGATGGTCTCATTTCCATGCGGGTGGAGAAGATAACAGATACAGATATTATTTGTGTTGTGGAAAATGGAGGACCGGTTTCGAATCATAAGGGAGTAAATGTTCCAAATGTGGAGTTATCTATGCCTTATGTAAGTGAGAAAGATAGAGAGGATATCATTTTTGGTATTGAGCAAGGCTTTGATTTCATTGCAGCTTCCTTTGTCCGTACTGCAGATGATATAATGGAGATTCGGGATATTTTAAGCCAGCATAACTGCAATTTTATTAATATTATAGCAAAGATTGAAAATATGCAGGGTGTAGAGAATATTGACGAAATTATCCGTGTATCGGATGGTGTCATGATTGCCCGTGGTGATATGGGTGTGGAGATTCCGTTTGAGGATGTTCCTTCCATTCAGAAGATGATTATTAAGAAGGTATATAATGCGGAGAAGATTGTGATTACCGCAACGCAGATGCTGGATTCCATGATGAAAAATCCGAGACCGACCAGAGCAGAAGCGACAGATGTGGCAAATGCCATTTATGACGGAACATCTGCAATCATGCTTTCCGGCGAGACAGCAGCAGGTCTTTATCCGGTAGAGGCATTAAAGACCATGGTGAGAATTGCAGAGCGCACGGAGGCAGATATCGATTTGGTAAAACGGTTCAATAACCGGGAAAGCCTTGTGAATCCGGATATTACAAATGCAATCGCACATGCCACCTGTACAACTGCCATGGATTTGAATGCCAGTGCCATAGTGACGGTTACCAAATCCGGTAAAACAGCAAGAATGATTTCCAAGTATCGTCCGGCATGTCCAATTATTGGATGTTCTCCTTATGAGAATGTATGGAGACAGTTAAATCTTTCATGGGGCGTGCTTCCATTAATGGTGGAAGAGAAGACGAATACAGATGATTTGTTTGAACATGCCATTGAACAGGCAGAGAAAGCCGGATATGTAGAACAAGGTGAGATTACGGTAATTACTGCTGGTGTGCCACTTGGAGTTTCAGGAACAACGAACTTGATTAAGGTGCATGTTGTGGGACACATTCTGGTAAAGGGTCGAGGTGTGAATAACCGTAAGGCAACGGCAAGTCTTTGTGTTGGCAAGGATGAGATGGATATTATTGATAATTTCAAAGAAGGAGATATTATCGTATTGCCGGAGACCTCGAATGATATCATGGATGAGCTGCGGCAGGCTTCCGGTATTATTGTAGAGAAAGAAGGTCACAATTCTCATGCAGGTATTGTGGGACTTTCTTTGGATATTCCGGTTATATTAGGTGCGGTTAATGCAACCAATATTTTGAAATCCGGAGCAGTCGTTACGGTAGATGCAGAAAAGGGAATTGTATCGTCAAATTAAGCGGTGGTTTCGCAGATGCATTATTTCTTGAAAATATAGAGCATTTTCAAGAATGATTTCCTAATGATTTTAATAAAAGGTATAGAGGGAGAAAAGAGAATGGGTAAGAGTAAAAAACAAATGGTTCGCTGCCCAAAGTGCGATGCAGTGATAGAAGTTAACGTGTGGGATAAGTTAGAGATGCCATATGATGAGGAGCAAAAGGATAAGGTTATGCGGAACAACTTTTTCAGGGTAAAGTGTGGCAAATGTGAAATGGAGATGCCTATGCTTTATGATTGTGAGTACAACGATTTGGAACGGAAGTTTATGATTTGGGTTGTACCGCAGATGACAGATTTTGAAAAAGCCCGTATTATGAATTATAACCAGCGGTTAGAGAAAGATAAGGCATTAAGACTGGCTCAGGGTGGATACCGTTACCGTATTGTAAAGACAGACAATGAATTACGGGAAAAGGTGCTCATATTTAATGAAGGTTTAGATGATCGTTTTATCGAAACCATGAAGATTTCTTATGTGCCGATTATTAAGAAGCATGTTGGGGAAGACTGTAAGATCACGGGCTTCTTCTTTGATAAGAATGAGAATGGCAATTATCAATGGGTTGTTGTTTTTGATAAACGGGAACCAATGCTATTGAAGATTAATATGGATATATATCATGATATGAAAGAGAAAATGTGGGAGATTGCAGAGGCAAAGACGCCGAATGGACTGATTTCGGTGGGCGCCGGCTGGGCATTAGATGTGATGAATACCCGGGTAGGCGATGTGCCAAAGGAAGCAGAGGAGAAAAATGAATCCGCAAGATAAGCAGAATCAAGAAAATGAATCGTAAAAATATTCGAGTAAGTGGCAGGGTATCAAAGCTCTGCCGCTTGTTTTTATGTATAAAAATTGATATAATTACTCTTATCTGTGCTATGAACCGGATGAGGTTTGAGAGAGAATCCATTCAGATGGGATGAAAGTTTGAAATAAGGAAAATAGTACCAGGATATAGAGAGCTTATAGGAAGACTGAATAGAACGAGGAATAAATGATGGAAATAAAGAATTTGGAGAAAGCAATGGATATATACGCGAAGCTTATAACCGGAGAGGATATTAAGCGGGGTGGCGCGAATGGGAGTCTGTATGACGATTATTACGGTAATGCAGAAGTCTATGAGATAGTGGGTATTATGTTAAAAAAGCTCAATCTGTCGCTTTATGAGTATAAAGAAAGCCTTTATTTGTCTGCCGGAGAAGGTAACCGTGTATTTGGTTATACCAATGAGGAGTTGAAGAAATGTATTGGCGTACGATACAACAAAGAGTTGTATTTGTGCTATTTTATCATTTATGAGATACTGCTTGCTTTTTATTCGGATTCCGGTGCATATCAGTTTAAGGAGTATATTAAGATTGAGAATATCATGGAGGAAGTGACAAAGGCACTTTCTGTTTTTACGAAGGATATTGCAATCTATTCTATGGAAGAGGAGCAGGCAGAGAGCTTTCAGACGGTGGCTTTATTATGGGATGAACTTCCGGCAAGCACTGGAGAGGAACAGGAAGATATACGTGCATCAAGAGCATCGAAGGCAAGCTTTGTCAAGCTGACATTTAATTTCCTTGTGTCGGAAAATCTGTTTGTGGAGGTAAACCGCAGATACTATCCGACAGAACGGTTTAAAGCGATTGTGGAGCATTATTTTGAGGAATACAGAGGTCAGATATACGAGCTGTTATCAAGGGAAAAAACAGAAGAGAATTTTGAAGCAAATGAGTAATTGCAAAACGCTATACTAGAAACAATTCAACGGATAAGAAGGAAAGGTCGAGGCAATGCCAAATATTAATAGAATTCGGGTAAACAATGTAAAATATAACTTTGGAACACAGGGATATGATGATTTTTCCATGAGAATGTATGGAAAGAATACACTTTATGACCTTGCAAATGGTGGTGGAAAGAGTGTGTTAATGCTGCTTTTATTGCAGAACCTGATTCCAAATTGTACATTAGATGAGAAACAGCCTATTGAGAAGCTGTTTCGTAATGGCGGTGGAAATACCACGATTCATTCTTTAGTGGAGTGGAAATTAGATGATAAGGATATCAAAGAAGGATTCCGCTATATGACAACCGGTTTTTGTGCCCGCAAGGCAAAGGATAGTGACGGTGATGATGACCGACAGATGAGTTTGGCAAATGCAGATGGCAGTGTAACCGGCGAGGGCGGAACTGCAGGAAACAGTGCAACCGGAGCTGCACTGGGAAATACCGGAACTGCAGGAGGAAATGGAAAGTCCTTAGGAAAAGACAGCGCATCTATTGAATATTTTAACTATTGTATTTTTTATAGAGATTACAATGAAAATGATATTGTAAATCTTCCGTTACAGAATAGTAAGGAGCGTATTACTTATACAGGGCTTAAGAATTATTTAAAGGATCTTGCGAGACGTAATTCGAATCTTAAGGTTTATGTTTTTGAGCGAAAAGGAGAGTATCAGCGGTTTATCAGCCGGTATGGTTTGTTTGAGAGCCAGTGGGAGATTATCCGTGGAATTAACAAAACAGAGGGCCATGTCCGAACCTATTTTGAGACGAATTATAAGACAACCCGTAAAGTGGTTGAGGATCTGCTGATTGAGGAGATTATCGAAAAGGCATTTCTTGTAAAGACGGAACAGAATGATGTCAATGAGGATATGGCAAAAACACTGCTGGATATAAAGGATAAGTTGGTTGAACTTTCGAAGAAGAAAAGTGAGATTGCCAATTATGATAAAGAAACCGAGTTGATGCATTTACTAGAGGGCAGAGTTTCGTCCTTTTTAAAGCTTTATGAAGAACGAGATAAGGTGACGCAGACACTTGCCGACATTTACGTGACAGGGGAGTCCCTTAGTCGTCAGGGCGAGGAGCAGATTGCCCGGATGGAAGAGGAGAAGCTTGCAAAAGAGCAGCGTTATCAACTTGAGCAGCGCCGGATTGAAAGTCTTAAGATTATAAAGGATCAGTATGACTTAGAGGATATCAAAGGCGAAATGGCAATCATAGGTGACCATGTAAAGAGAGCTTCCATGGAGCTTTCAGAGGCGAAGAAAGAGCTTGATTTGAAAGAGAGTGTAAATGACTATATCCGCTTTTTGGAAGATAAGGCTGCAGTTGAAGAAAATCAGGCTATGATTGATGCCAGCAGTCATTCCGGTCAGGATCAGGTAAAGAAGCTCCATCAGCTGGCATTTACAAAGAAGCAGTTAGATGATGAGAAACTTAAGGATATTCGAAAACAGTTAGAAGATAGAAAAACAGTCTTAGAGGGATATAAGGAGAAAGAGAATTCTCTTTCCCATGTATGTGAAGAGGGGGCGGTTGCATTAGCGGTGGCAGAGAGCCACAGAGAGCATCTTCAAAAGGACTATGATCGTCAGATGGAGGAGATTCGAAAGGTTCGAAAGGACATTTCTGTTCTGGTGTTAAGTGATTTGAAAGAACTTATGACCACTTTAACGGAGGAGGCAGAGGAGCTGCAGGAAAAGAAGGAACAGGAAGAACAGACCTATTTATCAGACCTTCAGGAAATGCATGAGAAGGAAAAGCAGCTTTATGTGGAAAAGGAAGCGTTCGCACAGGCGAAGGAGGTTCTTTTAGAGGCACAAAAGAAACATGAGGAGTATGTCATGAATCAGGATCGTTTAAAGAAAATGGTACAGATTTATGGTGTAAATGGTGCAGAATCCTTATATGAGACCATTAAGGAAAGAGCCTTTGAGCATCGGGTGGCAATTGCCGGACTGGAAAAAGAGATTGGAAAGATAAACCGGCATTTAGACCAGGTACGGGAAGGCAGAATTTTAGAGGAATCCGCGGCAGTTGCCAAGGTAAAGGATTATTTAGAAAGCCGGCATGGTGATTTTGCATTGTCGGGAGTGGACTATCTGTCAGCACTTCCAAAGAGCAATCGAGAAGAACTGCTTCAAAGGTTTCCGATGCTGCCGTATGGTGTGGTTACAAAGCAGTTTGAGCTTGTAAAGGAAGATGAGCGTATTGGAACGATTGATTTGGAAAATCAGGCAGTGCCAATTTTTGACCAGAATACACTGGAGTCACCGTATGTTCCTGTAGAGGAGGAAGGTGTCATTCTGATTGCCAAGGATAAGAGCAGCTTTTTAGAAGAAGATGCATTGGCAATGGAGGCAACCAGACTGGAGAAGAAGCTTTTGGAATTACGGGAAGAGCTTGCCCGGTTCCGTGAAATGGAAGCTACTTATGATGAAGACCTTGATTATACGGCAAAGCTGACGGATGCAGCCTTTTTAAATGCTGAAAATGAAGTACAGTCAGGACGGGAAAAGGTGCTTGAGCACGAACATTTGATACAGAAGCTGACGGATGCAATCGAACAGTTGAAAAATCACAGTCAGAAAGCAAGGGAAGCATTTGAAAAGGCAGAGACAGACCTTCTGGCAAATTCTAAGGAACAGGTAAAACTTGCTGGAATCCAGGCAGTTAGTGACCAGGCGGATACAACGAAGGAACAGCTTGATCATTATATAGCAGAAAGTAAAAGACTTACAAAGGATACAGAAGAAGCAAAGGAAAAACTGGCAGCCATTCGCCTGCAGCGCGAGGACATGGAGCAGCAGGTCTCCCATTTGGAGATGCAGATAAGGGATGTATTAGAGGATTGGGAAAACATTTATAAGGATTATTATGTGGAAGGCAGTTTTCAGGCAGTTTCCATGCCGGAAGAACAGTTAAAGGCAGAGTTTTTAGCTGCGAAGGCAGTAGCAGAGCAGGCTACGATTGTATTGGAAGATAAAAAGAAACTGATTGCAACTCTCACAAAAAGCATGCAGCGTGGAATCAAGATTATTGAGCGCCGGGGCATTTCTGTGGAAAAATTGGAAGCGCTAAAGAAGAATAATGAATTGCACCCTGTGGAAGAAGAATTTATTAACCGTATGAGCATGCATTTATCCCAGTTGTCTGTCCGTCTGGAACAGATTCAGGATGACTACAAGAAAAAGGAACATGAAGCAACCCGTTTAGAAGGAAGAATGGAACAGGCGATGCAGGCACTTGTTGAACGTTTCGGTTCCTTTGAGGAAGTTTCGGTTACAAAAGAGGAGGCAAAGCAGGCGATTGAAGAGGGTGACCGTATTCTTAAGACCTTGAGAGACGAGATGAAAGCCTTCCAGAAAGAGTATCAGCAGTATGTGAAGAATCATGCTGTTATTATCGACCTCTATAAAGATGTGAAGCGGATTGTGGAAAATGAAGGACTGGATGTGTCTGGTGCAACTGTGCTTGCAAAAGAGCAGAGTGAAATTCGTGATATATTTGAGGAGAGTTTATTATCCTTTGACAGAAGTAATAAAGCACTGCTTCGGACCAAACAGGAGCTGTTGAATTATAAGACCCAGACTGCAAATACATTCTTTACTATGGGTGCATTTGAATTGTCAACCTCCATAAAAGATGATGTGGAAATTCCAGAGACTTATGAGGAGGCAAAAGCTTTGCTTGAAAGTATTCGGGAGATGATTTCCTATATCGCACTTGAAAAGGAACGGGTGGAGCAGGGAATCGAAGATATGGAGGCAATTAAGAGCAACTTTGAAAATCAGTGTATTGAGCGTTGTAAGGATGTAAGAACCGAGCTTGACAAGCTGCCAAAATTATCCAGAATTCAGCTTGACGGTGAGGTGATTCAGATGGTAAATCTGACGATACCGTACGTGAAGGATGAATTTATACCTCAGAGGATGTCTGACTACATTGATGAAGTAGTAAATGGTGCAGACAAATTTACGGACCATAATGACCGAATGAAATATATGAAGAACCAGCTGCTGCTTAAAAAGCTGTTTTCCGTAATGGTAACGGATATGAATGCAATCCGGTTAAAGCTTTATAAGCGGGAACGTATGAAGGAGCAAAGCCGTTACCTTCGCTACGAAGAAGCGGTGGGAAGTACCGGACAGTCACAGGGTATTTACATTCAGTTTCTTGTGTCTATTATCAACTATATTTCCGGAATGTATGCACCAGAGGCAGAACCGGATTCCTTAAAAAAGGTTATCTTTATTGATAATCCGTTTGGTGCTGCCAAGGATATCTACATCTGGGAGCCGATTTTTGCTTTGCTAAAGACGAATAACGTACAGTTGATTGTACCGGCTCGTGGTGCCACACCGGCAATTACAAACCGTTTTGATGTAAACTACATTTTAGGACAGCAGCTTATAAATGGAAGACAGCAGACTGTGGTTGTGGATTATAGAAGTCAGGTTGAGCAGGAAGAAATGGAGTATCAGAATTTGGAGTATAGTCAGGCTACATTTGATTTTATTTAGGGTTTTGGCTAAGCGGACGCTCTGGATTCGATAAAATTGTTTCCAACCGGGCCCGCTTGCGCTTAGTTGCGTGCGTAATGGTACTAAGGC
>JAQXLK010000250.1 GCA_029012085.1 Clostridiales bacterium | reverse complement strand
AAGATAATCAGAACAATAATAGCAGATACAAAAGTGGATTTGATTAAATGTATCAGCAGATTTTTCCTTTTTGTAGGAGGGTGCGTATGCTTAATAACGCTAAAAATTTTGCTAGGAATGTAAATAGAAGAATCAGTAAATTAATGATGTGGACGGGACTTTGGTGTCCCGTTCTCAATATTATGATTGTGATTTTAATGGAGACAACCGGGAAGGGAGACTGGGATGGTATATCAAGGGAGAAATTCCATCTGGCTGTTTATCTTGGTATCGGAGAAGCATTGTTTGTGATTGTGGGGAATCTCATTTTTCACTATTTTTATGGGAGCAGGGATATTACTTTCCTTTCCTTTGCAGAAGGTCTTTTACTGCGTAAGAAGTATGACAACAACGATTTAAAAACCATTTTCCCTAATGTTAATAACAATCTTAAAGTCAAATCTGGAGGGGGAAATATTGTTTTTGGAAAATGGCATGGGAAGACAATAGGAAAACCTCTTGATCAACAATCCGGTCATGTGAATGTGATTGCCGCAACAGGAGGTGGAAAGACAACAAACTGTATCTTTCCGACAATATTTAATATTCTTGAAGCGAATAAAGCAGGCAGCTGTTCTTCTTTTTTGGCAGTGGATATAAAAGGAGAACTGGAAGCAATCACGAAAAAGGTGAGTCACAAAATTAGCTTGCCCTGTACATACAAGGTATTCAATCCGGAAAGAGGGGATACCTATGGCTTTAATCCTTACTTTATCCTAAGAGATATAGAAAATAACGATGAAAAAATCGAGATATTTGAGGAAATTACCAGCATCCTGATACCGATGAATAACGATGAAAAGGGTAATTCTTTTTGGATTGAAGGTGGTAGAAGTTATTTAACAGGGGCTTTGTGGTACTATTATGATTATGAGCATTTAGGATTTATCGAGTCACTAAAAAAGATAGCGAAAACAGACCCTTATGATTTTGCACTGATTATGAAAGGATGGCAGGACAGATATATAGATGTCTACTATTCTGATATATACCCTTATGCGGAGAAAAGGGAAAAAACATTAAGCTTCTTTTTCTCAGAGGTTAAGAGAAATATACAGCTCTTTGGTGTAAACCATGCTATCGCTGAGGCGTTTTCAAAAAGAGATGAACATTGTATAGAACCTGAAGATTTGCTACAGGGAATCAATATTTTTCTACAAATTAGTGAAATGAAGATGCCCATTTATAATAAGGCGTGTGCTTTAATTATCAATATGTTTGTCCGCTATTTTGTCGGCTTGCATGAAACGGAAAGTAAATTACCGGACACAGCTTGGCTGCTTGATGAATTTGCACAGCTTCCCTATATGCCATCTATGGACAGATGTGTTTCGACAGTGCGTAGTAAAGGGGTAACACTGGTTTTCTGTTTACAGGAGCCGGAGAATCAGCTAAGGGGTAAATATGGGGCAGAGTCAGCGAAAGTCTTTATGCAGAACTGTACTTATAATATCATTTATACATTGACGGGAGAGAGCGCCGAGTATTTTAGCAAAGATATCGGGGAATATGATAAGATTACAAAGAGCTACTCCAAGGGAAAAAGCGAAAGTGTGACGATTTCAACCCGGAAAGAAAGAATATTTCCAGCACAGGAGTTCCGGTAATTGAAGGATAAAAGAAAAGCAGTGCTTTTGAGTCCATTTGGCTATAACTATATCGATACTGCACCTTGGTATCGAGAGAAGAAGTGGTTATAACATTTTGGAGGGGATGAAATTTTATATTCGTAATATGTCAATTATGCGAATATATCTTTTGCCTTTGTAATCTTAGTGCTATTATTATTCTATTCATCTATAATTAGTCTTTCAGAAAAGGTGAGAAAGTGAAAAGAGAGAAGCCGGTAAAGGAAAAGAAAGAAAAAGTGAATAAGAGTGGTATGAAAGACTGGCAGAAGTCTCTCATTATTCTTGCAGTAGTTGGTATTGTAGCATATTTACTGTTTAGCTATGTAATTCTCTGGGGAATCATTCCTTCCGAATCCATGGCGCCAACACTTGAAGTAGGTGACTATGCTATCAATAACGGACTTGCTTATGTAACCCACGAACCGCAGAGGGGCGATATCATTATTTTTGAAGCACATGAAAAGAACATGGAAGGTGATACTCTGATCAAGAGAATTATCGGTCTGCCCGGTGATGATATTATGTTCATTGATGGTTATGTTCATATTAACGGGCAACTCGTATACGAAGAGTACCTTGACGAAGATGTGGAAACAAATTGCATGTATGATTTTGAAGTTCCGGAAGGTTGTTACTTCGTTATGGGCGACAATAGGGAAAATTCACTGGATTCAAGATTTTGGGAAGACCCTTTTGTAAAGAGAGAAGAGATTAAGGGAAAAATGATTACAAAGGTTCCCGTTGTGAGATTGAAGAAAACTGTAACATCTATCTTCAACTCAATCAGAAATTAATGCAAAAGATTAAAACGGTAATTTTTTTGAAGAATCATAATTCAAATAAATAATCAATAATACGTTATATTTTGTGCGTGATATAATGATTACATCAAAGAGAATACTATACCATGCAAAGTACAATCTATTGATAATAGCATTTATAGATAGTATAATGAGAATGTGGAGGAATGAAGTTATGAAAAGAAAGAGTATATTTATTACAGGTTGTTTTGCTGTAGTGCTAGTAATTACATTATTGACAAATACATGTGATTTTTTACATGCGGTAACAGCAGATGAATTGAATCCAAAGGAGCAACTTCAAGTGCAAGATATCGGATGGGAAATAGCACATGGAGGGGAAGAATCTGCTTATGAATACGTTGTGAAAAATTATGGAGGTTCCTTATCCACTAATGTTATTCAACTTTGTATCGACCATGGATATTGGAAAAATCATGTTGAAGAATTAAAAGCACTCGGCTACACAAACGTCGATTACTCTGCAGTCACTGGTTCTTCAAATGCCACAACACCCACCCAGACACAACCGGCAGAACCAGCGAAAACTCCTGAACCTTTCACGGTGGAAGCCTATAATCCGGCAAAAGCCATGTGGACAACCCAAAACGTCAACTGTAGAGAAGGCGCATCCACTGAATACAATAAGGTAGGCAGTCTGAAAGAGCATGAACAGGTCAATGTAACTGGTGTGGCATCCACAGGCTGGTATCAGATCACAAAAGAAGATGGAGCAGTAGTGTATGTTTCCAATAAGTATCTGACCGAGGAAGCTCCCACCACACAGACCATTTATCAGTACGATGAAAAGGATGGAGTTGTGGAAACCATTACTGTAACCGGAGAAAATGTTGAAGATGTTGATAGGGTTGTGGCAGAGATTACTGCCACACCTGAACCAACTCTTGAACCTACTCCAGAGCCAACTGTGGAACCTACACCCGTTCCTACACCTGAGCCTACTGCAGAACCAGTTATCGAGGAAGCTGTAGAAAGTGGAATTAATATGTGGTATGTGGCAGGTGCGGCGTTTGCATTGGTGGTATTGGTTATTGCAATTGTTATGGTAGCAAGAAAGAAAAAGTAATTGACATAAGGTAATGAAAGGCTTACTATATCCTTAGCTAGAGTTATATATAGTAATAATGCAGTTATGTAGATGCAAAGCACAAAAAGAACCCCTAAAGAGGAGCCGCTCTTTAGGGGTTCATTCTTGGGCTGGCTGCTAATCGTCTCCGTCCAGCCACTTGCAAATATAGTAGCCGACTATACTTGCCATAACGGAGATTGTGAATGCAGTTATGTAATTCTCCATGCGAAGCACCTCCCTTCTGTTGCTAAATATGGGAGTAGCAGCAATTATATTATTTGTCTATACAATGTCGAAAAGCAATACTTTATTGAAAATTTTTTCATTTTTGTTGGCTTAAGCAGATTTTCCTGTAAAAACAGTCAATTACTTGCACATCGAAGGTGCGGCGTTTACACTTGTAGTGTTAATTGTAGATATTGTTATGGTGGAAAGAAAGAGAAAGAGAAGAAAGAGAAACTAATTTACGTTACGAAACTAATTTATATTTATCTACATTCCCTTGAGTTTCCGCAAACTGTAATTCAAAAACGAAAATAACGTCCCAAAGCACCAATCTGCCGATTTTTTGAAGTTATAGAATAGCAGTTCTGTGATAAGAGGTACTTTAATAAGCCCCATTGGAACCGGGCTTTGGGAGA
>JAQXLK010000249.1 GCA_029012085.1 Clostridiales bacterium | reverse complement strand
CACAGTATTTACAGTTTTCTTCTCGTTGCCGGTTACCTGTGTGTGTCTGCAATTTATCCGCAGTATGACGGGAACTATATGTGTGATGTGAGAATTCCAAATAAGGAAATTGCTTATGTATATGAAAAAGAAGTGCTGAATAAGACAAATCAAAACAGCATTGCAATCTCTATTTCTCAGGCTATTTTCTCAGGAGATGCCGATAAACTGCAGTTGCTTCTTGATAAGTTTATGCTGGAGTCCATTTCTTCTTTTGACAGTGGAAATGAAGGGTTTTACCATGGTATGATGCTGGGCTTGTGTGCTGTGCTCAGCAGTCGTTATCAGGTTCGTTCCAACAGAGAGTCAGGTCTTGGACGTTTTGATATCATGCTGATTCCGAGAGTAAAGTCTATGCCGGGGTTCGTCTATGAGTTTAAATATACAAAGGATGAAAAGACGGATTTGAATACACTTGCTGAAGAAGCATTAAAGCAGATAGATGACAAAAAATATGAGACAGAGCTTCGGAAGTTTGGAATTAACGATATCATTAAAATCGGCATTGCGTTCCGTGGTAAGAGTGCGGTTGTCAAAAAGTCATTGTAAGTTTTGTGTTTACGGGATGCGATTTAAGATCAGACTGGATACACGGATTGGAGAAACAGAAATTCTCCGCATAGCAAAGCTTGCCAGTAAGTTGGAAACAAAGAAATATGCGCAAATAAGAAATTTGCGTATATTATATTGAAAAAGCAAATATATTGGCATATCAACATGTAAACATGTGGTTAATAAAGAAATAAACGCAAATATGAAATTTGCGTTTATTTTATTGAAAAAGCAAATAATATATGTTATACTCTGAAAAGAAAGAAGGTGTAGCATGGATACTATTACATCATTGGAAAAAAAGTATGAGAAAATTGTAGAAGCATTTGGAAATCAGACGAACTTCTATGTCGATGAAGTGCAGCAGATTTTCCCTGAGATGAAAAAATCTACTCTTTATTGGAATCTGTCTAAACTGGCAGAACATGGTTATATAAAAAGAGTTCGAAACGGGATGTACGCATTTAATGAATGGAGAGGGAAGAAGGGGATTTTTTTATCACATTCTGCAGAGTATGTAAAAGATTTTTTAGATGAGCTGGGATTTGACTACTATATATCAGGGCTTGATATTCTTGCTAAATATATGCAACATGTGCCGGAACAATATCCTGTTATAGTTTTTGTTGAAAAAGAAGCAAAAGAAAATGTGCGCGATAATTTGAGTTTTAAGGGCATTGAAGTCATAGAACCGTTACAAATCAAGCGGATGTATGAAAATTCAGTTTTTTCAGGAAACGACAGTATGCAGGTGATCATATATACGACAGAGAATTTTCAATATAGTGAAGATGGGCTTGCTATTGCAGAAAAAGCGTTTGTAGATCTTTTTTATGCGGTTACAAGAAATGAATATCCATTGCCTTTACAGGAACTTGTAAGAATATATCAGAATCTTAGCAGACTGGGGAATATTGATAGAAAAAAATTAGTGAACATTGCAGCAAGGAGAAGTTTACAGTATGATATACGTTTTATTGCAGAATCAAAGTTTATTACGGATCAGGCAATAGAATTTGTAGAGATACTAAGAAGAAATCGAAGGATTGATATAAGATGAGATATTATATTGCAGACCCGCATTTCTTTCATGAGAATCTGAATACGAAAATGGATCATAGAGGATTTGAAAATGTAAATGTAATGAATCAATATATGCTGGAGAAATGGAATAAAAAGGTTCGGAAAAATGACGAAGTGGTCATCCTTGGAGACTTGTCATGGGGGAAAGCTGAAGAAACCAATGAACTGTTGGATAAACTTCATGGACGATTGTATCTGATTCAAGGAAACCATGATAAGTTTCTGAAGAATAAAGAGTATAATGCAGAACGCTTTGAGTGGATTAAATCATATGAAGAACTTCAAGATAACAAACGAAAGGTAATTCTCTGTCATTATCCAATTGTATGCTACAACGGTCAGTATCGTGTAGATGAAGATGGAAATCCGAAAGTATATATGTTATATGGTCATGTACATGATACGCAGGATCAACGGTTGCTGGAGAAGTTTCAAGAGATTACAAAGAATACGGAGTCTGTAAATCCGGATGGAACTAAAAGAAATATCCCCTGTAATATGATTAACTGTTTTTGTATGTATTCTGATTATACACCGTTGACGCTAGATGAGTGGATTGAGTGTGATCGAAAACGAAGATTATAAAAAAGTGAGTAGCTTACGGAGCGTTAAGGACTCTTGTGGTGCAAAGCCGGAAGAAATGGCTATGCTGTTTGTTCCGGCACGAAATCAGTTTTTGAAAGAAGGAAGTGAGTAAGTTGAAAAACGGCTTGATATTAGAAGGCGGAGCTATGCGAGGAATGTTTACCGCCGGCGTCATAGATGTGATGATG
>JAQXLK010000248.1 GCA_029012085.1 Clostridiales bacterium | reverse complement strand
AGTGGCAGAGCTGATCGAACTGGCACATGAAACCTACACATCGGTCTTAAACTACAATGATGAGAATTCCCTAAGCTGTGTTCTTACCATGGCGTACTTTACGGCACCGGCATATTATGATATCATCCGTGAGCACCCGGCTGGCAAAGGGTACGCAGACTTTATATTCAAGCCAAGAGCCAATGCGGGCTGGAGACCGGCGATGGTGGTGGAACTAAAGTACAATCAGTCTGCAGATACCGCCATTCGGCAAATTAAGGAAAAGAGATATCAGGGAGCCTTATCAGGATATGGTGATAAGATTCTTTTGGTTGGAATTATCTATGACGCAGAGGGGGATGGTAAGAAACATCATACCTGTGTCATTGAGGAATGGAAGGGCTGAACGGGGATAGTGTAACACTCATCAATTTGATTCCGTAAATGGAAGGGGAGGTTTACCGTGACATACCGCATTGGTGTATGTGATGACGAACGGGAATATAGAGAATTAGCAGAAGCGGGACTGCATAAGGCAGCGAGAAAATGTGGAGTAAAGATTGAATTAACATTTTTTTCGTCCGGAAGTGAACTTTTGCATTTTCTGGACGATAACAAATTGCCGGATTTATTGTTTTTGGATATTGATATGCCGAATATGAATGGCATAGAAACAGCAAAGAAAATACGTGAACTGGATGAACGGCAGTTAATTGCATTTTTAAGTGCACATCAGGAATATGTGTTTCAGTCCTTTGAGGTGCAGCCGTTTCGGTTTATTCGAAAGCATGTAATTGAAATGGAACAGTTTTTAGCTTTTCAGGCTGCAGTTCCTATCATTGACCGCAGACAGACAAAATATCTTTCTCTTGTGTGGGAAGAAGGAGAAGAAATGATAGATATCCTGTCGATTTGTTATGCGGAAATGCTGAACCGAAAGATGCATTTTTATTTGTCGGATCAAAGAGAGATTATTGTGAAAATGACAATGACCAAATTACTGGAAGAACTTAGAGGAGATGACCGGTTTGTTTTGTTAGACAGGGGACTGCTTTTAAATGTAACCCATGTGAAGGCATTTCAGCGGCAAAGGGTAACTTTGCAAAATGGTATCATCCTTCCGATTGCAAGAACGCGACAGGAGGAAGTAAGGAAGATGATTGTACGGAATAGGAGAAGACTGTGATAGAAGCATATATGTATAAACTGGTAGAATTGCTTGCGGATATTGTAGATGCAAATATGGCATTTTCATTTATAGGAATATTTACTGCAAAAGATAATTTTGCGAAAAAATGGCGGCAGATGTTTGTCTGTGCTGTTGGATGGGGAAGTGTATGTTTTGTATTAGATCAGAAGGCATTGTTATCCGCAGCTAAATCGATGCTTATTCTGTGTGGTATTTTTATCCTTGTTCGATGGATTTTTCAGGTAAAGTGGGAAAAGGTGTTGTTTTGGGAAATTATTTATGTTGTCATATCTGCAATTCTGGAGCTTTTGTTAATGTTTTGTGTACAGTTTTTTGGTGGTGCAGAAGTGGCAGCCTTTTTAGAGATGGGTCAGGACCGGATGACTATAATAGTAATCGAGAAGACGGTATGTGCATTAATGGTAGTATTGTCATATAGACTTGTGGGAGAAAAAGAGCAGGTTTATTTTCATGAAAAATTTGAAAGAGTCGTAATGGTTATCTGTGCAGTTATTATTGCAATGCTCTTGTTCTTTTGGATTTACAATACCACTGGAAGGTATGCGGAAATAGTAACCTTGTCATTTCTATTGCTTTCAGCAGGAACGATACTGTTTCTTATGTATGCATTGTTCAGTGTTACAGAAAAGGTCGAGAGTCAGCAGCAGTTAGAACTTGTACAGCTGCAGAATAAAGTATTACAGCAGTCATTGACAGAGACTCAAAATGCATATGCACATTGGCAGAAGCAGATTCACGATTATAAGAATACGGTTGTCTGTTTAAGCAGTATGCTGGAAGGTTCAGATCATGCCTCCGTAAGGGCATATCTTAATCAGGAATTGGAGCAGATTAATAGGACAGACCATATCATACATTGTGGTAATACTATGCTGGATGCGATTTTGAACCTGAAGTGTATAGAGGCAGAGCGCAGAAATATCTTTTTCTCAGTCCAGGGTGGAATAGAGGATAAATTGCAGATACCGGAGATTGAAGTGGGAAGGGTTTTAGGAAATCTGTTGGATAATGCCATAGAAGGTGCTGGATACTCAGAGGCGGAAGCATATGTGGAAGTGATATTAGAACCATCAGAAGACGGGTTTACAATAGAAGTTACAAATAGTGCAGTCGATGAAAAGATTGACTTTAATAGAACATCAAAAGAAAATAAGGGGATACATGGAATAGGACTGCAAAGTGTAAGGGAAACTGTGAAAAAAAATGGAGGTATATTTGAAATCGAACAGTTCGGAAACCGGGTGACAGCCAGAGTGGAATTTTGAAAATAAAAATTGAATTTGAAGAGGGATTAACAAAACGTGCACGAAAAGTAACAATTCGTGCACGTTTTTACATAACCTCTTTTTTATGTGCTATAGTGCGGATGTAGGACAAACAGGAGCAGTGAAAGGAGGTTGCGATGGAACAGGGGAAGAAGAATGTGGCTCGAGTTTTATTATCTATAATTTGTATTAGTGTGATTTTATGCGTTTCTTGTAATCCAACAGAAAAGGAATTGTCTGACTCTTATGAATGGGAACTTCAACTGGCAATGCTTAAGGATAAGGCAGTTTCTGAACTGCCGGAAAAATTGGAAGTGAAGGTTACAGATGATTTAGAAATTAATGCCAGTATTTTGGTATCTGGAGAAAGGAAAAGTAATGAGGCTCCGGAACTGACACTTACGCGTCATATTTATTCTGATGACGAAATGAGGGAAAATACGGTAACGTTGATGAAAGCCGGCTCTTTTCCATACGAAGAGGATAAAATAGAATGTAACGTGGATAATGGGAGTGGGTTTGAAGATAAGGTAGAAAGAATGACGTATGACTTGTGGATTGATACTTATAGCGGGGTTGGTAGTGCTGCAAATTGTCTTATGATAGCAACAGATGATGGTGCACGTTTATTGGATGTATTAATGTTTCCTTTTGAAAAGGGTGCAGTACAATTTTGCTACAAGGAAAAGCAGGAGCTGGAATTTGGAAAATGGGAGGAAGCATGGAAGTCAGTGCAGAATGTATTAAAAAAATGTGGAGTAGAATCGATAGCTGATATGCATTGTTATTCTTTGGATTTGAAAAGTTTACAGCATTACCTTGATAAATATCATGAAGCAGAAGCGGATTTTTATTTTCAGAGTACAGGGGAAGCACCAGAATACACAAAGGAGGATGAAGCATATTTTTTTCAGTTTCAGCAGGGATATGACGAAATACCGATTTGTAAATATCAGTTAGAACAGACTTTGGAAAAACAGGATTTTGGATATGGTACATATTCGGATGGTTATGCAGTGTATTCATCGAAAGGTTTAATTTATTTTTATGCCAATAATTTGTTTGATATAGAGAAGACAGGAAATACACACGCAATTGTTCCGCTTTCTGATGTTTTGGAAAAGTCAGTTTCTAATTTAAAAACGCTGGCATCTGGAAGGACTTCTGTAGAAGTAAAGGAAATCAGCCTGTGTTATCTGCCGACCGTAAAGGATGCAGAAAAAATGGAATTTCAGGCTGTTCCGGTATGGGTAGTTGCTTATATTCAGACAGGAACCTCTGTTGGGGATACAGAGGTAACAATAGATGAAAGTAAGTATGATGTTTACAATGCCTTTACGGGTGAGAAAATGTATTAGGAGGATAAGATGTTACGGACCATACAAGTAGATTTTAAACGCCTTTTTTTAAACAGAAGATATTATTACTGTATTGTGGGTATGGCATTTGCGTTGCTGGTCAGTGGGATTTCTTATAAGAAAGACCGATATGGTTATGCAACTCTGGAAGAATGTTTTAGTGAGGCAACCTTTGGGGGATTTGTAATATTGTTTTATATGCTCTGTGTTGTGGGAGGCGGGCTGGATTACTGCATGGATGTGAAGAATCACTATATGCGTTATATGGTAATACGGAATGGTATCCATTCTTATGCAGTGTCCAAGACCTTTGTTTCGGCTGTTAGTGGATATATCAGTATGTTTTTGGGACAGGTTCTGTTTTGCGGAATGATGTCGGTGTATCTGGTTTTTCAGAGTGGAACAACGGAAAATCTATTTTCTGGTGGCACAGAATTTGAAAGTATAAGCTGGAACATTTTAATTTTCAGCCTGCTGGGTTCTGCATTGTCTGTATTGGGACTGTTTGCAACAGCTATTGTTCCCAATGTATTTGTGGGGATGACGACTCCGGTTTTGATTTATTATATTGTCATTACCCTGACAAATAAGTATTGGAGCAACCCGGTGTTGATGCCGTCATGTATCTATTTTAGTTATAATAAATTGTTTGGCGGAGAAAGACAGCAGTTTTTATATGCGCTGCTGGTTACGATATGCTTCATAATTATTTTATACAGGGGTATTTACCGCCGAATGAAACGGAGGGGTGAACATGTTTAGAATTGCCATGATGAATTTCAGAAAATGGGGAAGTACATATCGGGTGTATGTGGTACTGGCTTCTGTGCTGGTATTTACATATATCCGAACAGATTCCATTCGTACCTATGCTAAAGATTTAGGGCTGAGTGTTACACCATATTTCTTTGCGTTTCAGATGGCAGATGGTATCACTAGATTATTGTTTTATTTTGGATTGATTCTGCTGTTGTGTGATGCACCTTTTACGGACAGCCAGCAGATGTTTGTCCTTACACGTACCGGACGGAGAAAATGGTTTATGGGGCAGATATTGTATGTTTTTCTGGCATCAGCCGGTTATTTTTTATTGGTAGCAGCAGCTTCGATTATTATGTTTATTCCTTATGTAGCTCCGTCATTGAAATGGGGCACTATATTTACTGTCTGTGCAGACAGTAATACACTTACCGGGATTATTATTCCCCAAATTATTTTGGAGTCCTATACTCCTTTGAAGGCATGTCTGCTGGCATTTGCAGTAAATACGGGAATTGGAACGCTGCTGGGACTGCTGATTTTCTTTGGTAACATGTTTAAAAGCCGGATTTTTGGACCTGCCATGGCAATGGCGTGGGTGTTGTTTTCAAACATTTCTTCCTGGACGTATAGCACTTTGATGCACCATCTGTCTCCGGTTACCTGGGCAGGATTGACGGTGTTTACCGGGAAGGAGAATGGTGTAAGTTATGGCTATGTGGCGGCATTTGTAATAATTGGATGTTTGGTGTTATCTGGGCTGATTCTAAGAAAATCAAAGCATTATACCATTGAAGCATTGGAGGAAATATGATGGAAAAGAGCAAAAAGGGAGAAATTGTAATTGCTGTGGAAGAGGCAGTGAAACGGTATGGCACCCAGACTGTTTTAAACAATGTATCCGTATCCTTTGGAAAAGGAAAGATACATGGAATTATCGGACGGAACGGAAGTGGAAAAACTGTATTATTTAAATGTATTTGTGGTTTTATTACCTTGGACAGCGGAAAGATTACCGTGAGTGGAAAGCAGATTGGAAAAGATGTGGATATGGCACAAAATCTTGGAGTAATTATTGAAAATCCCGGTTTTCTGCCAAATTACAATGCTTTCCGGAATTTGAAATTTCTTGCAATGTTAAAAAGGAAAATTACAGATGAGGAGATTAAGGACGCTATCCGAAAAGTGGGATTAGATCCGGAAAGTAAAAAATGGGTAGGAAAGTATTCTATGGGAATGCGCCAGCGACTTGGAATCGCACAGGCAATCATGGAAAATCCGGAAATCCTTATTTTAGATGAACCATTTAACGGGCTGGATAAACATGGGGTGGAAGAGATGCGGACACTGCTGCTTGAGTTAAAAGAACAGGGAAAAACAATTCTGCTTGCCAGTCATAACAGCGAGGATATCCGCCTGCTTTGCGACCATGTGTATGAGATGGATGCAGGAGTTCTTGAATGTAAAATTACACCAGAGTCTTAAGAAATTTTTCGTTTTATAAAAAAAGTACAGAACAAACATTCGATTTTGTTCTGTACTTTTTTATTTGTATTTGCTATAATCAGTAAAGATTAGGGAGATAATACAAGAAGAAAAGGAAAGGACGGACCAATGAAGCAATACATTACAATCAAAGGTGCCAAAGAGCATAATTTAAAGAATATAGATATTAAGATTCCAAGAGACGAATTAGTTGTACTGACCGGTCTTTCCGGTTCCGGTAAGTCTTCTCTTGCATTTGATACCATATATGCAGAAGGACAGCGCCGCTATATGGAATCGTTGTCTTCGTATGCAAGACAGTTTTTAGGTCAGGCGGAGAAGCCGGATGTGGAGAAGATAGAAGGTTTATCCCCGGCCATTTCCATTGACCAGAAGTCCACCAACCGCAATCCACGTTCGACTGTGGGAACGGTAACGGAGATTTATGATTATCTGCGTCTTTTGTATGCCAGAATCGGTGTGCCTCATTGTCCAAAGTGTGGCAAAGAGATTAAGCGGCAGACCGTAGACCAGATGGTAGATGCTGTGATGGAGCTTCCGGAAGGGACGAAGTTTCAGTTGTTAGCACCGGTTGTCAGAGGGCGGAAGGGACGCCATGAGAAGGTGCTTGCCCAGGCGAAGAAGAGTGGTTATGTCCGGGTATTGGTGGATGGTTCCCTTTATGATTTATCAGAAGAGATAGAGTTGGATAAGAATAAGAAGCACGATATCTCTATCGTGGTAGACCGTCTTGTGGTAAAGGAAGGTATGGAACGCCGTTTAAATGATTCCATTGAGGCGGTAATGAAGCTGGCAGAAGGTATTATGGTAGTGGATGTCATTGGCGGCAAGCCGATGAATATGAGTTCCAGCTTTTCCTGCCCGGATTGTGGAATCAGTATTGACGAGATTGAGCCGAGAAGCTTTTCCTTCAATAATCCATTTGGTGCATGTCCATCCTGCTTTGGTCTGGGATACAAGATGGAATTTGATTTGGATTTGATGATACCGGATCAGAACTTATCCATTGCGGACGGAGCCATTGTGGTGATTGGATGGCAGTCCTGTACCGACAAGAAGTCATATACGAGAGCCATTCTGGATGCGTTAGCAGAAGAATATGGCTTTGATTTGAATACACCATTTAACCAGATGTCAGAGGAGGCAAGGAATATTATTCTTTACGGAACTAATGGACATGAGGTTAAGGTGCATTATAAAGGACAGCGCGGAGAAGGCGTGTATGATGTTGCTTTTGAAGGGTTGATACGCAATGTGCAGAGACGTTATCGGGAGGCCGGTAATGGTTCCATGAAAGAAGAATATGAAAGTTTTATGACATTTACCCCATGTGATGACTGTCATGGACAGAGATTAAAGCAGGAGTCGCTGGCAGTTACGGTAGGGGGTAAGAATATTTATGAAATGACCACCATGTCCATTGATAAGCTGCTGGCATTTTTGGAGAATATGGAGCTTACAGACCGCCAGCAGTTTATCGGCGGCGGAATTTTAAAGGAAGTAAAGGCAAGACTGCAGTTTTTATTGGATGTAGGCCTTAACTATCTGGCACTTTACCGGGCAACGGGAACCTTATCCGGAGGAGAGGCACAGCGAATCCGTCTGGCGACACAGATTGGTTCCGGTCTGGTTGGTGTGGCATATATTTTGGATGAGCCAAGTATCGGTCTTCACCAAAGAGACAATGACAAGCTGATTGCAACCTTGAAACACCTGCGGGATTTGGGTAACACCCTGATTGTAGTAGAGCATGATGAGGATACCATGCTGGCGGCAGACCATATTGTGGATATCGGTCCGGGAGCCGGAGAGCATGGTGGAGAAGTCATTGCCCAGGGAACACCGGCGCAGATTATGAAGAATAAGAAGTCCATTACCGGTGCATATCTGTCAGGACGCATTAAGATTCCGGTTCCGGAAGAAAGACGGACACCAACAGGCTGGCTCACCGTCAAAGGTGCCAGACAGAATAACTTAAAGAATATAGATGCTTCATTTCCTCTTGGAGTGATGACTTGTGTAACCGGAGTGTCCGGTTCCGGTAAAAGCTCGCTTGTAAATGAGATTTTATATAAACATTTAGCAAGAGACTTGAACCGTGCAAGGACGAAGCCGGGAGAACATGATGGAATAGAGGGTCTGGAACAGTTGGATAAGGTCATTGATATTGACCAGTCTCCAATTGGAAGAACACCACGTTCCAATCCTGCTACTTATACCGGTGTGTTTGACATGATTCGTGATTTGTTCGCCGGAACAAAGGATGCCAAAGCAAAGGGTTACAAGAAGGGAAGATTTTCCTTCAATATCTCAGGAGGACGTTGTGAAGCATGTAAGGGTGACGGTATCGTGAAGATTGAGATGCACTTCCTGCCGGATGTGTATGTACCTTGTGAAGTATGTAACGGACACCGTTATAACCGGGAGACGTTAGAAGTACAGTACAAGGGTAAGAATATTTTTGATGTACTGGATATGACGGTGGATGAAGCCTGTGAATTCTTTAAGAATGTGCCATCTATTCTTCGTAAGATTGAGACATTAAAGGAGGTTGGACTTGGCTACATTAAGTTAGGACAGCCATCCACTACTTTGTCTGGTGGTGAAGCACAGCGTGTGAAGCTTGCCACAGAGTTATCCCGCAGAAGTACCGGTAAGACCGTTTATATATTAGATGAGCCGACTACCGGACTGCATTTTGCCGACGTGCACAAGCTGGTGGAGATATTAAGGCGGCTTTCCGATGGCGGTAATACGGTGATTGTCATTGAGCATAATTTAGAGGTCATTAAGACGGCGGATTATATTATTGATATTGGTCCGGAAGGCGGTGACGGTGGCGGGACCATCGTGGCAGCGGGAACGCCGGAGGAGATTGTGAAATGTAAGAAGAGCTACACAGGAAAGTATCTGGAGAAAATGTTATAATTCAAATTCGAATCTAAGGCTTGGAAGTATAAACCAAGCCTTATTTAGAACGGGATAGGAGAAGATGTATTGATAAACGGAAGAAATATCTTTATGATATTTTAGCAATAAAAAAAGAAACGAGCAAGCCACAACAATAAGTGTGGTGAAAACCCATTTCTTGTAGAAAGTTTATATCTTAATGAAAAAAAGTCAATAGTGAAATTCTGTTATTTATGTATCTACGAAAAAAATATAGGTGCATTTAATTTGTATTTTTAAAAAAAATCCGCTATACTAATATCAATTTAAAGTGTTACACACAATCTAATGAAAAAATGTAACATAAACTTATTATAATTTGGGAGAGAAAATATGAGATACAAAAGAAAAGATACGAAGCAGAGAGTTTCCTATATGTTCAAAGCCGCAGTGACATTTACCTTTATTATGATGATATCGGTGTTCGGTATTGTAAAACCTATGACGGCAAATGCAGTGGAGATGACTTTTCAGGAAAAAGTGACGGCATTAAAGACAAAGTTTCCGCAGGGGAAATACTGGAATCATGTGGGGATGACGACGGATAACAGTGATGGATATACAGATTCTCCATGTACACTTCATGGAACAAAAGGTATTCATGTTCAGGGAAGTGATGGCTGTACTTGTAATCATTTTGAGAATGCAAATCATGGAGGAAAAACGACCCAGTGCATGGGTTTCGCAAACAAGCTTGGTTATGCTGTGTTTGGTGATACCACATGGACAACCATATCAATCACGACAGAGCAGCAATTGGCAGATATCCGGGTAGGAGATATTGTGAGACTATCCATAGGACATTCTGTGTTCGTCATCAGCCGTGTAGGAAATACAATTACAGTAGGGGAAGCAAATTATCCCAACAGTTGCATTATTAACTGGGATCGGGCTGTAACCTTATCCACAACGACGGTATCTTATTATGAACGTGCAGCAAATTATGATTTAGTAATAGGTGGTGGAGGGGGAACGATTGTTGCTCCAACTCCGGAACAGCCATCCACAGATCAGCAAAATCCGGAACAATCAACAGTGGATCCATCGGTGGACCCGGCATTTACAGGCTGGAAACAGGCAGCTGATGGAATTCATTTTGTGTATTATAAAGCAGAGGCATTACAAAAGAGTAAATGGCTTACCCTGGACAAGAATAAGTACTATGTAGATGAGAATGGTTATCGCGTTACAGGATTTGCAACTATTGATAAGGTAAAATACTATTTTGATGATAATGGTGTTTTAAAGAAGAAAAGCTGGTTTACGGTGGATGGTGAAGACTACTATGCGAACGAAGATGGATATGTGTTGTTAAGTCAATGGCTCTACAAAGGGAATGTTCTTGTTTATGTAAAGGCGGATGGAGCTGTGGCGAAGAACGAACTGTACAAAATTGGTTCCAAAACCTATTATTTTAATAATGCGGGAAAACGTTCGAAGGGCTTTAAAAAGGTTGATGATAAGTATTACTATTGTGATAAAAATGGTGTGATTCAAAAGAAAAAGTGGATTACCAAAGGTGGAAAAAAATACTATCTCCAGAAAAATGGTGTCCGGGTTCAAAGCAAGCTCATTAAAATTGGAAAATATAGATACTATTTTAATGAAAAAGGATATTTGGTAAAGAATAAGAAGATTACATATGGAACTGCTATTTATAAAGCTGACTGGAGAGGGCACTGTAGGAAAGTGGGAACTATAGAAGATACCGAAATTTAAATCTATCTGTGTCGACTTGTGCAGGAATCCATCAGATTTTTTGAGATGATACCTACTGTTCATTTTAAAAATACCTATCTATAATAAATGTTAGACTTTCATCAAAGGATAGGAGGATATGAAATGAATCAGGAGTATTATCTGATTAAGGAAGCTGCAGCTAAAGTAGGTGTGGAATCCCATGTACTACGGTATTGGGAAGAAGAACTGAAGATGGATATTCATCGCAATGCGATGGGGCACAGATACTATACGGAAAAAGACATCGAGATACTTTCAAAGGTGAAGGATTTGAAGGAAAAGGGTCTTCAGCTGAAGGCAATCCGTGATTATCTGGAAAAACGAAGACAGCAGCTTTTAGATGGTACAAATGATTCAAAAACAGATGCAATCCGTGCTGTGGCAGAGGACAAGTCCGAAATTATTCCGGTGAAGCAGCATATTATGACAAGTGATGAGGATAAAATGGAGCAGTTTCAGCGGATAATGAACCGGGTATTGTCAAATGCCATTAAAGAAAACAATGAGTTGATTGGCAAAACAGCAGGAGAGCATGCAGCAAATGCAGTAGTAGTGCAAATGCAGGGAATGACGAAGGAGCAGGAGGAACGGGCGGAAGCGAGATACCGGAAGCTGGATCAGACACTGCGCGAAATCCAGCGCGCCAGAGCAGAGGCGGCAGCATCAGGTGTACATTCTGTTGACAGACGAAAGCAGAAGCGTCTAAAACGGAAGGTGGCTCAGACGAAGCAGCCCAGTATTGAGAAGGAAGATTGCAGCGATACACCGGAGACGAATCTTGAAAAATCAGAGGTGTAAGAAATGGTTGCATTTTTATACATAAAAGAGGTATAATATAACTCTATTTCTATGAAAAACAAATATGTATGATATCAGTGAGTGGAAAAATTTACTTTTGATACTCACATTATATGTATGATTCACATAGTTTTATGAAAAATTTTATGAATCGGAATAGATACAAATAATATAAGAAAGAGGTATACATACGATGAAGAATATGGTTAATTTTAGCAATTTTAGCAAGGAAGAACTTTCTGATATCCTGGATTTGGCATATGATATGAAAAAGAATCCGGCAAAGTATTCAGAGGCTCTAAAAGGTAAGAAACTTTATACTTTATTTGAGAAGACTTCAACGAGAACATTTCTTTCATTTTCAACGGGAATTACAGAACTTGGTGGAACCTATTATAATCAGCTTTGGAAAGATTCCAATTTTGTTTTAGGTGAGACTGTTTCTGAGATTAAGTATGTAGGAAGAAATGTAGACATTATTATGGCAAGATTGATTAAGAATGAGACGGTAGAGCTGTTTAACAAGAACTCAACCGTACCATTTATCAATGGCTGTGATTCTACCTATCATCCATGCCAGATTTTGGCGGATGCATTGACATTAAAGGAACATTTTGGTGGATTGAATGTAAAGATGTTATATATTGGTGCAAAGAACAATGTGTTTAATTCT
Source organism: Clostridiales bacterium (assembly GCA_029012085.1). Taxonomy (GTDB): domain Bacteria; phylum Bacillota; class Clostridia; order Lachnospirales; family Lachnospiraceae; genus CAG-590. Next base: position 31,259 of record JAQXLK010000248.1, on the reverse strand, counting down.
CTTGTAGAGTTCTTTGCAAAGATGGGTGAGGGTACCATTTATGGATTGACTCCTCTTGTGAATGAAACGGCAGTAGATGCAGATTTTTATGAAAATGCAAAAGCGACAGGTCATTATGTAGAACTGGATCCATCTATGTCAATGGAGGAGGCAAAGAAATATGCTTCTGAGATGGACGTGCTGTATACAGATACCTGGGTTGATATGGAATTCTTTAACAATCCGGATTACAAGCAGCAGAAAGAGGAGACTCTCGCAAAGATGATGCCTTACCAGATTAACAAGGAGTTCCTTGAAGGAAGCAAGGCAAAAGTTATGCATGATATGCCAATGCATGTGGGATTTGAAATCAGCCAGGAGGTTGTAGATGAGAATTTAGAATTTATTTTGGATCAGGCAGAAAATCGTCGTCATGCAGAAAAGGCAGTAATGGTTACATTGTTAAAATAATAATACATAAATGATTTTGAATCCGTATGGTTTTTCGTATACAGTGAATGTATATAAAAATCATACGGATTTTTTGATTTTGTTATGCATTTTGTTGTAAAAGTGTAAAAAAGGTAATAATCGACAAAAATCAAAATGATAAAAAGTCCTTTTTGTTAGAATGTTGTAAAAAGTGCACAAAAAATAGAGCGAATCAAGGGAGGATTACCATGAAAAACTATATATAGATAAAAAATAGGGGTTGCATTTCTTGGTGATTAGTGATATATTACATGTTATCGGAAACGTTACCGAAAACGATACCGATAACGTTTCAAAGAAGAACACTAACAAAGAATAAAAGAAGAGTGAGGTATGAGAAATGAGAAAGACTAATTTGAAGAAAGCTGTTGCTTGTGGTTTATTAGCAACAATGACAGCAACTTTAATGACAGGTTGTGGCGGTGGAACATCTACTGAGGGTGGAAGCGGTTCTACAGGCGGCGGAAGCAGCAAGAAAGATGATGGGGCAGGTCAAGTATACTTCCTGAACTTCAAGCCAGAGATTGCAGACGCATATGAAGCAATTGCAAAAGAGTACACAGAGGCTACTGGTGTAGAGGTTAAGGTAGTAACTGCAGCAAGTGGTACATATGAGCAGACATTGAAGTCTGAGATTGCTAAGGCAGATGCTCCTACAATCTTCCAGATTAATGGTCCGGTTGGTTACCAGAACTGGAAAGAGTATTGTGCAGATTTAACAGACACAGAGTTCTACGGAATGTTACAGGATCCTGAGATGGCTGTTAAAGATGGAGATGCTGTAAAAGCAATTCCATACGCAGTAGAGGGATACGGAATCATTTATAACAATGCAATCATGGACAAGTATTTTGCATTAGAAGGTAAGGCATCAAGTGCTTCTTCTATGGATGATATCAACAACTTTGCTACATTAAAAGAGGTTGTTGAAGATATGCAGAGCCATGCAGCTGATTTAGGTATTGAAGGTGTATTCGCAAGTACTTCTTTATCAGCAGGTAACCAGTGGAGATGGCAGACACACTTAGCAAACGTTCCTTTCCAGGCTGAGTTTGCTGATAGCGGTAACGATGAGAATGTTATTTTAGCTGGTCTTGCAATGGATAAGGTTGAGTTCAAGTACAATGAGAACTTCAAGAACATTTTTGATTTATATACAAACAACTCTCTTACAGAGAAGGGATTATTAGGAAGTAAGTCAGTAGATGATTCTATGGCAGAGTTTGCACTTGGTAAGTGTGCAATGGTTCAGAATGGTAACTGGGCATGGGGTCAGATTAGCGAAGTAGAAGGTAACACAGTTAAGGAAGAGGATATCAAGATGTTACCAATCTATATAGGATTAGATGGTGAAGAGAAACAGGGCTTATGCGTTGGTACAGAGAACTATCTTGCAATCAACAGCAATGCATCAGAAGCTGATCAGAAGGCTTCTTTAGACTTCATTCAGTGGTTGTTCTCAAGTCCTGAAGGTAAGGCTCATGTTCAGAATGATTTAGGATTTATTACTCCATTTAATACATTCTCTGATGAAGAGGCTCCAACAGATCCATTAGCAAAAGAAGTTTACAACTGGAATGGTAAAGAAGGTTATAAGAGCGTAAGCTGGGCATTCGCTGCATTCCCAAGCGAGAACTTCAAGGATATCTTCGGTGATGCATTACTTCAGTATGTTCAGGGAAGCATGGAGTGGAATGACGTTGTTACTACTGTACAGTCTGCATGGGAGACAGAGAAGGCAAACAGCGCTAGTGCAGAGTAATTACATGATTTAAGAGATTACAATACAATTATGTGTAGATATGTAAGAATCTCTTGCAGATATACGGACAGGGGACTTGGCTCCCCTGTCCGTATTTACTTTAATAAGTATTTGGAAGGAGAATGACAAATGAACAAGTCACTGCGCAGGTACGCACCTGTATTTATTGGACCTACATTGATTGCGTTTGTTGCAGTATTTTTGGTACCGTTTGTAATGGGAATTTATCTTTCTTTTACAGATTTTACAACGGTTGTAGATGCAAAATTTGTTGGAATAGCAAATTATATTAAAGCATTTCAGAATCAGGATTTTATTAATGCGTTATGGTTTACTGTGAAGTTTACAGTGGTATCGGTTGTTACAGTTAATGTAATTGCCTTTGCATTGGCACTTCTTTTGACAAGAGGACTTAGAGGAACGAATCTGTTCCGTACAACTTTCTTTATGCCAAACTTAATTGGTGGTATTGTATTAGGTTACATTTGGCAGCTGATTATCAATGGTGTATTGATGAGATCAGGAGTTACCATTTTATTCAAACCGGAATATGGTTTCTGGGGATTGGTAATCCTGATGAATTGGCAGTTGATTGGTTATATGATGGTTATTTACATAGCAGGAATTCAGAATATATCAAGTGATGTATTAGAAGCAGCTAGAATTGATGGTGCGAATAGTGTTCAGACATTATTCAAGATTACAATTCCATTGGTTATGTCTTCTGTTACAATTTGTCTGTTCCTGACATTGTCAAATTCATTTAAGTTGTTTGACCAGAACCTGGCATTAACTGCTGGTGGACCTTCAAAGCAGACTACAATGCTTGCTCTTGATATTTACAATACTTTCTACGGAACAATAGGATATGAAGGTGTTGGACAGGCAAAGGCAGTGATATTCTTTATTATCGTTGCGGTGCTTGGATATTTACAGCTTGCAATGACTAGAAATAAGGAGGTAGAGAACTAATGGCAAAGAAAGCAAAAAAAATGCGAACTATGACAGGACCGAAAATGGACATCAGTTTCTTCTTCCTGTTGATTGTAGCAGTATTATTTTTAGCACCAATTTTAATCATTTTTATGAATTCCTTTAAGGGAAAGCTTTTTATTAGTGACCAGCCTTTTAGTTTACCAAATGCGGAGACTTTTGCAGGACTGAAAAACTACACGGAAGGTATTGCGTCAACTGGATTTTTACATGCTTTTGGATTATCCGCTTTTATAACAGTTACTTCCGTTTTGGTAATTGTATTTTTTACATCTATGACAGCATGGTATATTACAAGAGTGAAGAATGTGTTTACAACAACACTTTACTATCTCTTTGCTTTTGCGATGATTGTACCATTCCAGATGGTTATGTTTACAATGACAAAGGTTGCAAATGTATTGCACTTAGATAATCCGGTGGGAATTATATTTATTTATTTAGGTTTTGGTGCAGGATTATCTGTATTCATGTTTGCCGGATTTGTTAAGGCAATTCCTGTGGACGTTGAGGAGGCTGCTTTGATTGATGGATGTAATCCATTGCAGACTTTCTTCTTCGTAGTAATGCCAATGTTAAAGCCTACAGCTATTACAGTAGCTATTCTTCAGGCAATGTGGATTTGGAACGATTATCTGCTTCCATATTTGGTAATTGGTAGTAACTATAAGACAATTCCAATTGCAATTCAGTATTTGCGTGGTGGATACGGCTCCATCGATATGGGTGCCATGATGGCAATGCTTGTATTAGCAATTCTGCCAATTATTATCTTTTACATAGCATGCCAGAGATACATCATCGAGGGTGTAGCTGCTGGTGCGGTAAAAGGCTGATGTGTTGATATGTGCAGTAACACTTTGGTGTTATTGCTGCAATCCGTCGGAGATGGTTATCTCCGACGGGAAAAAGAGGCTGTTGCAAATGCATACATGTTTTTGCGACAGCCTTTTTCTAAAAGTATGAATAGTAGGATACAAGGAGAAAATATAATGAAAAGAGGAAGTGGAATTTTACTGCCTGTATTCAGTTTGCCATCAGATTATGGAATTGGAGCATTTGATGAGGCTGCTTACCATTTTATTGATCAGCTTGCAAAGATGAAGCAGAGTTATTGGCAGGTTTTGCCTCTTGGTCCAACAGGATATGGGGATTCACCGTATCAGTCTTTTTCAACCTTTGCCGGTAATCCATATTTTATCAGTTTAAAGGAATTACAAAGACAGCGGCTACTGAAAGAAGAGGAGTGTGTAATCTGTTCTTCTGGTAAGGATTATATTGATTATGAAAAGCTTTTTCAGACGAGATTTCGTGTGTTGAAGAAAGCATTCCAAAGAAGTAAGCATCAAAATACAGATGAATACAAAGCTTTTTGTGAGGAAAATGAATTCTGGTTAGAGGATTATGCACTTTACATGGCAATTAAGGATGTGCATGGTGGGAAGAGCATGCTTACATGGGAAAAGGAAATTCTCATGCGGGATTCGGAGAGCTTAAGAGAGTATAAGGAGCGTCTTCAGGAAGAGGTAGATTTTTACTGTTATATACAGTATGAGTTCTATCGGCAATGGGATAAGCTCAAGGCTTATGCAAACAAAAAGGGTGTAAAGATTATCGGAGATATTCCGATTTATGTAGCTCCGGATAGTGCAGATGTCTGGGCAAATAAAGAATTGTTCCAGCTTGATGAGAATGGTTATCCGACAGCGGTAGCAGGATGTCCTCCGGATGCCTTTTCTGAAACAGGACAGTTATGGGGCAATCCGTTGTATGACTGGGAATATCATAAAAAGACAAAGTATCAGTGGTGGGTTAAGCGTATGCAGCATTGTGCAAAGATTTATGATGTTGTACGGATTGACCATTTCCGTGGCTTTGATGAATATTATGCTATTCCTTATGGGGAGGAGACGGCAGAAAATGGTTCATGGAAAAAAGGACCAGGTATGGATTTGTTTCAGCAGATAAAAAATGATTTGGGTGAACTTAATATTATTGCAGAGGATTTAGGTTTTATAACAGATACTGTGCAAAAGTTATTAGAGGATACCGGTTTTCCTGGTATGAAGGTTTTAGAGTTTGCCTTTGATTCCCGTGAAGAAAGTGATTATCTTCCACACAACTATAAAAGTAATTCAGTGGTGTATACAGGAACCCATGACAATAGTACGGTGGCGGGATGGTTGTCGGAGATTTCACCGGAAGATAAAGAATACATGCTGAATTATATTGGTGAGGATGATAAAAATATCGGTTTAGAGGAGTTAATATGGAAGTTGATACGTCTGGCAATGGGAAGTGTTTCTGATTTGTGTATTATTCCAATGCAGGATTATCTGGGACTGGATGATAAAGCGAGAATTAATATTCCTTCTACTATCGGTGGTAACTGGACATGGAGAATGTCAGAAAAGGCAATTACAAAAGAAACAATTCAGAATGTAAAGAAACTTACAATTTTGTTTGGTAGAGAGAATTAAATGTTCTCAATAGCCGCTAATTTGCTTAGAAAGAATGGATATGCGAATGGAAAGTATTACGATTAAAGATATTGCAAGGATATGTGGTGTTGGGGTTAGTACCGTTTCCCGTGCAATGAACAATCACCCGGATGTGAATAAAGAAACAAAAGAAAAAATTATGCAAGCCATAGAGGAATATAACTATATTCCCAATAATAGTGCCAGAAATTTAAAGAGAACGGAAGCAAATACGATTGCGATTCTGGTTAAGGGAAGCAATAACCCGTTCTTTTATATGATGATTGAGTCGTTCCAGTTCTATTCACAGGATAGAGATTATTCGGTTTTGATTCATCAGGTGAGTGATAGGGAAGATGAGATTGAGATTGCTATGGAGCTGGTAAAGGAAAAGCGTCTGAAAGGGATTGTTTTTCTAGGGGGATATTTTTCTCATACAGAGGATAAATTTAAAAAGCTTCCGGTACCATTTGTTCTTGCAACCATAACTCCTAGTGAGCAGGTAGATATTGAGCTTTACTCACATGTTTCTGTGGATGATGTTGCAGAGAGTGAGAAAATGGTAGATTATTTGTGTAAAAAGGGGCATAAGAAGATAGCTATGCTGGTGGCACAGAAGGATGATATCAGTATCAGTAATCTGCGGGTAAAAGGATATAAACGAGCATTAGCCAAGAACGAGATTGAGCTGGATGAAGAGCTGATAATATATACAGAACCGGATGTGCCGGATCCTTATAATATGGATAATGGCTATACACTGGCAAAGAAGTTGTTGACATCCGGCAAAGAGTTTACTGCAGTATTTGCTATTTCTGACCGAATGGCAGTGGGAGCATGCAAGGCTTTTCAAGAGTCAGGTATTCGGATTCCGGAGGATGTTTCTGTAGCAGGTTTTGATGGACTGGATATTGCACATTATTATAATCCTTCTCTTACAACTGTCCGGCAGCCGGTAGAGGATATGGCAGAGGCAGCAATGCGTATTTTGTTCCGGTTGATTGATGGTGAAAAAGAGCAGGAACACTGTCTGTTTGAGGGTAGACTGATAGAAGGTGAGTCTACAAAAGAAGTAAAATAAAATATAAAATGCTGTAAATGTGGGCATCAGGAACTGTTTCATTTCGGTTTCTGGTGCCTTTTTTTCAACGGACGCTCCAGATGTTACTGTTCACTGGTTTGGTCAGGCGGACGCTCCAGACTCGATAAAATTGATTATGGAAGAAATAGATTTGTAACATGTATGTGTTCGTGATATAATACTTGCTTGCAAGGGTGGTTTTCGTAGTACAATCATGAGATTATGCTTCATGATATACGAGACTTGATTGTGGAATATGAAAAAGAATGGCGGCAATACTTAAAAAATAAAATATATTTGCAGCAAGGGGATAAAAATGAGTATAAGATCAAATTTTGCGGTGTGGGCCGGTAAATTTACAACAATGATATTAAAGTTAATGGGCAGTGGAGGAACTTCGTTGCCGGGCAAGGTGGTTCTAAAGATTTGTCCGGATATTCTGGGACATTTGGCGAAGGATATGAAGATAATCTGCGTGACGGGAACCAATGGTAAGACAACCACCTGTCATATTATAAGGGATATGATTGAAGCAAATGGACAGACGGTATTTTGTAATGATGCGGGAGCGAATCTGCTAGGCGGAGTGGTATCTGCATTTGTGGGTGCAGCTTCTTTGGGTGGCAGAATTGATAAGGATTATGCATTGCTGGAGTGTGATGAAGCCGCACTTAAAAGCATTGTAGAACATTTTGGAAGTCTGGATGTAACGGCAGTGGTAACGAATGTATTTCGGGATCAGTTGGACCGCTATGGAGAAGTGCTTACCACGGTAAATAAGATTCGGGCGGGTTTAGAACAGCTTCCTGACGTAAAGCTTGTACTGAATGCAGATTGTTCCCTGACAACCTCTTTAAGTGATTTGCCACATAAGGAACTTCATTTTTTTGGTGTAAATGAACCTCTTTACGAGGGAACTTCTTCGGATATTTCGGATGCGGTATATTGTATTCACTGTAAGACAAAGTATCAGTATCGTTATCATACTTTTGGGCATTTAGGCGGATTTTATTGTGAAAAATGTGGTTACCAGAGAAGACAGCCGGATGTGGCGATTGGCAAAGTATTGGAGTGGAAGGATGCTTCTTCAGTGGTTTCCATGGAGATAGCCAAAGGGATGAATGCAGCAGATTCCGGACAGGATGAAGTGATATATGAGAATTTAGAAGCAGAGGTTATGCTGCCGGGTGGTTACAATCTGTATAATGCGTTGGCTGCAACCACAGTTGCAAAGCTGATTGGACTGCCGGAAACCAAGATTGTAGAAGTGCTTGGAGGTCTTACCACACATTTTGGACGTATGGAGGAAGTGGAATATCAGGGACATAAGCTCCATCTGGTGTTGGTTAAGAATCCGGCGGGATTTAATGAGGTGCTGCAGTTTTTGATTCAGCAGCAGCCTACCGGTAATATTGTGTTTGGATTAAATGATAATTATGCAGATGGAAAAGATATTTCCTGGATTTATGATGTGGAATTTGAACGATTGACGAAGGCGGCGTCCGGAGCGAAACATTTTTACTTTACAGGAAAAAGAGCTTATGATATGCAGCTTCGTTTAAAATATGCAGATTTTGATACGGAAAAGTTTGTTGTGGAAAAGGATTATAAGAATCTGATTACCCGTCTCGGCCAGTCGGAGGAGGATACTTTTTTAGTATTGTCTTATACCTGTATGTTAGAGTTTCGGGATAAACTTGCAGAGTTTGTACCGCTTAAAAAGTATGAAAGCTAGAGTTGTAGTGAAAAAGAGTGCAAGAGTAATATGTTTGGAAAAAGCAGAAAGGAAGAACCATGAGCGAAAAAAAGACATTGCATATTTGTCATTTATACTATGATATTTTGAATCTTTATGGAGATAACGGTAATATCCGTACCATGCAGAAGCGCTTGGAGTGGCGGGGGATGGAATCTAAGGTAACCCGTCTTTCTTTTGGTGAGGTAGATAGGTCAGAGGAGTACGACATCATTTTTATTGGTGGCGGACAGGATTTTGAGCAGGAAATATTGGTGAAGGATTTGTTTGAATACAAAGCAGACTGGCTAAAGGGTGAGATTGAAAAAGGTACGGTAATTCTTGCAATCTGCGGTGGATATCAGATGCTTGGCAAATATTATGAGGCTGCAGATGGAACAAAGGTGGACTTTTTAGGTGGGATTGATGTCTATACTACTGCATCTGATAAGCGGATGATTGGAAATTTCATTTATGAGTATGAGAAAGAGGACGGGGAGACATTTCAGATTGCAGGCTTTGAGAATCATAATGGTCAGACATGGCTCGGTGAAGGTGTGAAGCCTATGGGAAAGATTGTCAAAGGTTATGGCAATAACGGAGAGGATGGAACGGAGGGAGCCAGATATAAAAATGTATTTGCGACCTATTCCCACGGACCTTTACTTCCGAAAAATGCGCAGATTGCAGATGAGCTTCTCGGCATTGCTTATGAACGAAAGTATGGCGAAAAACTGCCACCATTAGAACGTGAAATGGAGGATGCTGCTTTGCAGGATGCAATCAGGCAGATATCATAATCCAAAATCCATTCCCAAATCTTTTGAAAGATATTTTTTATATGTAACAGGATCCTTTACAAGCCTTCCCATTGTGTGGAAGGCGCGGAAGGTAATCTCGTCCTTATCACATCCGTCCGGATTCTTCCCAATATCATGGGTAAAATTATATTCTCCTAAATGATAAAAATACAAATCAAACATGGAATATCCCTCGCATACAAAATTGCCGGTGAGTTCCTTTTTTTGAAGGAAATATACAAATTCATCATATAGGGCAGGATTAAAAAGAATTCCTTCCCATAGTTCAGCAAGAAAGGTATCGTCATAGCCGAAGCTCTTGCAAAAATCAGCAGCGATGTTATAGGCGGCAAGTTTTCGTCCGTCGTAAATGACATTTTCGTTGTGCATGATAAAGCGCTCCTTTCATTAGCGGGGAATAGCTGATAATATAACATAACCAGTCGGTTAAATTGTAGAATGGATATTAAAGGAATTCAATATGAAAATGTGATAAAAAAACATAGTATTTTAGTTGGAAATAAACAAAAAATGTGTTACAATATAAATTATATATTTGAGAGAATAATATGCGGGATGGTTAAAACGAAGAGGCTTAAGAAGGTAAGGGGGAAGGTTTGGGAAAGGACAAACAGGCAAAACTAATATACATATTGAAGATTTTATGGGAGGAGACGGATGAGCAGCATCCGCTCTCAGCAAGGGAGATTGCCAAGCGGCTTGAAGCATATGGGGTTTTCTGTGAACGGAAAAGTGTATACCGGGACTTAGATACATTGGAAGAATTTGGATTTGATATTATACGGGGACGAAGGGGCGCCTATCTGGCTTCGCGTTTGTTTGAAACGGCGGAGCTTAAACTTTTAGTGGATGTGGTGCAGTCCTCCAGATTTATTACAGAAAAAAAGAGTCGGGATCTGATTGAAAAGCTTGGAAGGCTTGGAGGGAAGAATCTGGCACACCAGCTGCAAAGACAGGTATATATTAAAAACCGGGTAAAGACGATGAATGAGTCTATTTATTATAATGTAGACCGGATATTTGATGCTATGGAGTGTGGCTGTCAGATTTCTTTTTGTTATTGTACATGGACCATAGAGCGACGGTTAGAATCCAGAAAGGGAGGTGTACGCTACATCCTTTCACCTTGGTTTTTGCAATGGGAGAATGAACGGTATTATCTCGTGGGTTATGATGAAGCATCGAAGCTCATGAAGCATTTCCGGGTGGATAAGATGCTGCAGATAGAGAAGCTTCCCGAAAGGCGACTTGGAGATGAATTATACCAGTCTCTTGATATAGCAGAGTATTCCAAGCTGCATTTTGGAATGTATAGTGGTGAAAGAACAGTGATAACGTTACTATGCGAGAATGAGCTTGCGGGGGCAATCATCGACCGGTTTGGACAGGATTGCTGGATGCATTCGGATGACACAACACATTTCCGTGCAGTTGTAGAAGTTTTTGTCAGTGACAAATTTTTTGGCTGGCTTGCAGGATACGGTGGAAGAATACAGATTGTGGAACCGGAGATTATAAGACAGAAGTTTTTAGACTTTTTGAATCAGGTTTTGAAAAGGAATGGGGAGTTATAAGGGGATAAATCTAGCCTGTAGAGGAAAAGGATAAATCGGGAACGAAGAAAAGAGATTGTCACAAGGATTGTTTTGTGATAGTCTCTTTTTTAGATTTATCTGGACGGGAGAGAAAAATGAGACGAGATACCCTGTTAAAAAATGAACTGGTTGTGTTTTTACTTGCGATGATTTGCTGTCTGCTATGGGGCAGTGCGTTTCCCTGTGTTAAAATTGGGTATAAATTATTTGGCATTGTAAAGGATGATGTGTATACTCAGATTCTATATGCGGGAATGCGCTTTTTTCTTGCGGGATTTGCCGGTGTTGTACTCGTTAATTTAGGAGGGGAAGGACTTGTAATGACCTTCCGGTTGAATGGTGAAGGTTTTATCTTGCTTTTGTATCCGCAGTAGCATATTCTCTGTGGGGTATTTTATTGAAATACAATCCGGTGTCCAAAATATCTGTGTATGGATTTATGAATCCGGTTTTTGGTGTTATTTTGTCAGCCATTCTCTTAAATGAGCAAAATGGTGCATTAGGAGCAGGGCGTATTATCATTGCCCTCTGTCTTGTGGGAGCCGGTATTCTTATCATTAATGTACATGGGAAAGAAAAAGATGTGTGAAGAATATTGTAAAATGCATTGTTCACAAAACGTTCGGAATTGTCCCCTTGAAAGGGGCGTTCAGATGTGATACTCTGTGGAGAAAGAGACAGATGGGATTTGTCGACAAGGAGGCGTATTTATATGACAGGAGTAATGGCGCAGGGAATGGTGCAGCTTATGGCTGGTAGTGGTATCATGAGTCTATATTATGGAGGTTATGGATACGGTTATGGGTATGGCTATTTATCATATCTGATTTACATGCTTCCGGCACTTTTGTTAGGCTTGTGGGCACAGGCAAAAGTAAAAAGTACATTTAAAAAGTATAATCGAATTGGTAATTCGGGACATATCACAGGAGCACAGGCTGCAAGAATGATATTAGACCAGAATGGACTGAGTTATATCAGGATAGAACGTATTAATGGTGATTTGACAGATCATTATGATCCAAAGGATGGAGTCATCCGGTTATCTACGGCTGTGCATGATTCTACTTCGATTGGTGCTGTCGGAGTGGCAGCCCATGAGGCAGGACATGCGGTACAGGATGCAGAGGAATATGCACCGATTCGTATACGGAATGCAATTGTTCCGGTGTGCAATTTTGGTTCCAGTGTAGGACCGATTTTAATTATGATTGGCTGTATTTTTGCAGGAAGTCGTCTGGGTGTAAACCTGATGTTTTTTGGAATCTTATTGTTTTCTTTAGTGGCAGTATTTCAGCTGGTTACATTGCCGGTGGAGCTGAATGCATCAAAACGTGCGCTTCAGGTTATTGGAGATAGCGGACGGTTTGGTGAAGAGGATTATAAGGGCGCTAAAAAAGTGCTTACAGCGGCAGCAATGACTTATGTAGCAGCACTTGTAACTTCTGTAATGCAGGTTTTATATTACGTTACAAGATATCTTGGCGTGGGGCGCAGAGACGACTAAATATAGAATAAAGGCGTATATTTAACATTTTTGTCTGATAAATGTAATAAAAGTAACAAGATTTTAAGAACTCTTTCAGGAATTCTTAATTTGACGAATGAAAGCGACAGTGTTATGATAACGGAGTCTTGTAGGACTATTGAAGGAGGAAAAATATGAGAAAGTTATATAGCAAAATTGCAGCGGTTTCGCTTGTAGCACTTATGGTATTCACATTGCCGGCAGCAGGTATAACGGCAAAGGCAGATGCAGTTACGGAAGCAGATCCGAAGGATGTGTACGTATCATTTGGTGCAGATTTGAATGCCAATGAGAAGGCAACGGTTTTGGGGCTTATGGGAATTACAGAGAAAGACTTGGATAATTTCAAGGTTGGTGAGATTACCAATGCGGATGAGAAGAATTATCTCGGTGATTATCTGGATGCCAGTGTAATCGGTTCAAGAGCATTATCGTCTGTTATCGTTGTAGTTGGAGAGAAAGGCGATGGAATCGATGTTGAGACAAAGAATATTTCCTATTGTACACCGGGTATGTATACGAATGCTTTGATTACAGCTGGCATTGAGGATGCAGATGTGATTGTAGCCGGTCCTTTTGAGATTACAGGTACTGCGGCATTAGTAGGTGCAATGAGGGCATATGCAGAGCTTACCGGTGAGAAGATTTCAGAAGACAGTATGGATGCAGCTGTGAATGAGCTTGTTGTTACCAGTGAGATTGCAGAGAATGTGAATTCTGAGGATATTGAGCAGTTGATGGCATTTGTAAAGGCAAAGGTTGTAGAAGAGGGACTTGATAATGACGAGGCTATCAGTAAGGCAATCGATGAAGGTGCTTCCCAGCTCGGAATTTCCATTACCGAGGATGAGAAACAGTCTATCATCTCCTTAATGAAGAAGATTAGTGATCTTGACCTGGATCTTGAGAGTATGCAGCAGCAGGCAAAGGATTTGTTTAATAAGTTAGAGGACATGGGAATTGATAAAGAGCAGGCAAAGAATTTTTTCCAGAAGATTATTGATGCGCTGAAGGAGTTCTTTAGCTCTCTGTTTGAATAGGAGGAGTTTTCCGTTGCGACGGATACTACCAAGAGGCTATGCATCAGCATAGCCTCTTGTGTTATGGAGGAATAATGAGTAAACCCGAAAAATCCGTGATAAGAAAGGTAAGGTGTAAGTATGAGCGTGAAAATGCTGAACGAGAGACAAAAAGTAACTTGCATATTTTAATTATAATGGTAAAATATTCCGTGTCTGTATATAAATTAGATTGTACAGGACATAATACATATGTCACGATACTTTGGAAAAGGGGACAATGACTATGTTTTATGAAATGGAAAGAGGCCGGGTGGGCATGATTACTTTTGAGGAATTAAAAGATGATTATGTGATGTATGGATTTCCAGAACAGACGGTTATGGAATGTGGCAGTAACCAGCACAATTTTCGAAGCAATAATTATGTGATGGATGATTTGGTCTTCGTTGTGCTGGATTTGATTAATTTGCTGGATGTTTTTGGTGAAAAGGATAGAGTTGCAATCTATATACGGAGTGATTTGTGTTTAGTGGTGGATATCCGGGATCAGAATGGTAATATCCGCAGACAGTTTCAGGCAGTGGTGGAGCGTTATGAGAAAAGCGGACGGGGAATGCGGTGTACGGTTCCGGAAAAGTTTTTATATCATTTTTTGGACCATCTTATGCTGGATGACCGGAAGTTTTTAGAGAATATGGAATTTCAGATGAGCGATTTGGAAACCCGTATGATGGAGGAGAGGGTGAACCCTTCTTTTATCAATGAGATTCTTTCCATAAAGAAGGAACTTATGTATATCTGGAATTATTATGAGCAGCTGATTGACGTGGGAGAGGTACTCCGGGATAATGAAAATGATATGTTTCCTGTGGAAAATGTGAGAAGATTTGCTATTTTTACACAGAGAGCAACCCGCATTAGTGAAAATGTAAAGTATTTAAAGGAATATACGGTGCAGCTTCAGGAGACGCATGATGCCATGTTAGATTATAATCTCAACAGCATTATGAAGCTTTTTACAGTGATTACTACCATTTTTTTGCCCTTAACTCTGATTGTGGGCTGGTATGGTATGAATTTTACAAATATGCCGGAACTTACATGGCGCTATGGGTATGCTGGTGTTATTGTATTTTCTGTTGTGGTAGTAGGTATTTGTGTAATTGCATTTAAAAAATATAAGTTGTTGTAGAGATACCGGTGTAAGACCGGTAAGGAGGTAGAGTAGAAATGAGTGGTCAGGATAGCGGAATATTGGCGGTATTATTATTTCCGCTGATTGGTGGAGTACTGAGTTTTTGTATTGGTAAAAGTAATAAGGGGTTTCGGAATCATTTCATCAATGTGGTTATGCTTGTGGAGATGGCTGTCATAGGATATATGGCATATCTGGTATGTTACGAGGGAAGAGTGCTGTCAACTACATTAATGAATGTGGGAAAGCTGCAGATTCATTTCGTATTGGACCGGATGCGGGTATTGCTGTGCGGTTTACTGACGGTGGTGTTTGTCATTATGTTCTGGTTTCTGAAGGAATCTCTTTGGAGAGAAGAGCGGAGCAACCGGTTTTATCTAATCTATACGGTTGTGTATGTAATGCTGCTCGGGGCGTTTATGACAGACAGCCTCTTTAATTATTCTCTGTTTACAGTGCTGGCATTTTTGTTTATTTATCCGCTTATCGTACATAGACAGGATGAAAATGCTTTGAAAAATGCGAGAATTTATCTTATCTTTCTTACGGCTGCCATTGTATTTTTGATGGCGGGATGTACATTATTGCTAGTTAAGTTTGGTGATACCAGTTATGGCGTGCTTTATGACGTGGCTATGGAAGATGGATATAGTGGAATAACGTTGTTAGCGGGAATTTTTGTGATGATAGGGTTTGCAATTTGTACCGGGATTTTTCCGGTGCAGATGATGATAACCCGGGGAAGCTCCTATGGTTTAATGGAGGCTTCTGCAATACTTGCCGGTGTGGCATCAAAGCTTGGAGTAATCGGTCTGATGACACTGGCTGCAAATATGTTTCCGAACAGGATACTTTACGGCAGAAGCCTATTAGTACTGGCACTTTTGACGATTATCTGGGGACTGCTGCTGACATTTGCATTTACGGATATCCGGAAAATCATCATGGGACTTAATATTGCGACCAACGGTTTTAATACACTGGCAGTCAGCCTGATGGTTCTTTGTGGAGATTCCAACGGTTATGCATCCCGAAGCAGCGTGTATATGCTTTTTGCATCATCTTTGTCGCTCCTTGCATTGTATATGGTTGCTTTAGAGCAGGTACGAAAAATGCATACCTTTGAGATTAAGGGTCTCATTGCTTCCGGTAAAGAAAATAAATGTATGGCGGCTGTCTGTTTTCTGGCCTGTGCCAGTATGGCAGGAGTGCCGGGTACGGCAGGATTTTTGTCCCATGCACTGCTGTATCGAACCATTTTGGTGAATCTTCACTGGCGATGGCTGGTGGTGCTTTATATCATTTTATGGGCTTTTCTGGCAACAGCAGTTACCCGTATTTTCATGAAGCTGTTTGTCAGTACCCGGGAAAAGGCATTGCGTATTATGACAGAAGAAGGCGAAGCTGTAAATATGCAAAAGGAAGCCTACGAGGAAAAGCTGATAGAGGAAGACAAGACAAAGAAAAATCCATACCGGGTTGGAGAAATCCTGCTGTTGATGCTTGGCTGCATGCAGATTATTGTGGGGATTTTGCCACATCATTTCTTTGATAAAATGGCGGGCGCTATTGTGGAATACTCCAATGGCGAAAAATTGTTTGATATGATTCCGTATTATACATCGGATATTGTGGTGGCGGTAGTCATCGTGACGGTGTTGACGGTGCTGTTATATGTGAATTTGATTCATGGTATTCTGCTTAGAAGGGTGAAGGATAAGAAGAATAAAGAACTACAGAAAAAGTAGAGTGGATTTCACGAGTTGGCTAGGCGGACGCTTTGGGTTCGATTAAAATTGTTTTCCAGTCGGGCACGCTTGCGCTTAGTTGCGTGCGTAGCAGTACATAAGCAAGGTAACACTATGCCCACTAGGTTCGAAAGTACCTCACAGCCAAGGCACACTTTCACACTAAGTTCGTGCTAAGGCACTCACTAAGTGTTCAATGCGAAGTGGTCAAGTGTACTTTCGTACTAAGCTCGAAAGAACCTCGCTAAGTACTCAATGCAAGTACTGACGGACGCATCTTCGATGAACGCGATATTCGCCGAATGGAAGTGCAAGCCCTTCCGCTCGGCTCATTATTTCGCGCAAATATCCCTTGTGGAAAACAATTTTATCGAACCCAAAGCTGTGTATTGGCAAAATAAAGAATAACATTTGGTGGGGATGGTATGATAAGAATATTTTATGTGTATATAGGGTGTGATTGTGAAGAGGAGAAGATTCGGGGTTTTTATGAAATGCTGCCGAAGGAGCGGCAGGGGCTGGTAGATAGACTGAATAATAGGGAATTGGCAAAAAAGAAAATATTGGCTGGAATTTTTATGCAGTATGGGTTAAGCAGGACGTTAGGGATTCCTATGAGGGAGATTGAATATACTTATGGGGAGCAGGGGAAGCCTTATTTGAAGTTGTCTGAGAGATTAGATGGGCAGAAGCTGAGGGCGGTTGATTTTAATTTATCCCATTCCGGCAGATATGCGGTGCTGGCAGTGAGTGATGGAGCTGTGGGAATTGATGTGGAACAGGTAAAGAAGAACCGCTTATCTGTGGCAAAGCGATGTTTTCATGAAAGAGAATATGAAGATATCATGCGGATGCCGGATGAGGAGAGCCGGGAACGGAGATTTCTGGAGTATTGGACGATGAAAGAGGCTTATGTGAAATACTGTGGGGAGGGCTTGAAGATTCCACTGAATTCTTTCTTGATAGAGAGGATGGGTAATGGATTATCTTGTGTAAAGGACAAAACAAGGGAAGGGCAGGAGGCTTTTTTTGTAACCTTTCAGATGGAGGATCCGTCGTATTTTCTTTCTGTTTGCAGCAGTAATATGAGTGAGGTAAAAGGCGTGTGGACAGAACGGAATAGAGAAGATGAACAAATGAAAGAAAAAGATATTAGTGATACCAGAATAAAAGAGTTTGAAATAAATGAGATTTCTTTAGAAGAGATATGGTTACAGAGTTTGCTGTAACCATTTTTTTTGTGCGTCATACTTTATAAGTAGAGATGGTTTAAAGGATAGAGAAAATGAGACAATATGACATTGCACTAATTGGTGGAGATGCCCGCATTGCTTATATGGCGCCATGTCTTATGGAAATGGGATATCAGGTCATTTGTTATGGGATTTTAGATGTGGATAGTCCTGTTATATGTGCGGATTCATTGAAGGATGCAGTGGAACAGTCAGCCTGTATCGTGGGCGGGATTCCTTTATTCAAAGATGGAAGGGTGTTTGCAAAGAAGGAAATGCCGGATGGGATGGAGGAGAAATTTTATGAGTACTTAAAGCCTGACCAGATGGTGTTTGGAGGAGTCATTCCTGCAAGGTTTGCAGAGCTTTGTGGGGAAAGAGATATCGGCTGCTATGATTTTATGAAGGATGAACCGCTTGCGGTTTTTAATGCAGTTGCCACGGCGGAAGGTGCCATTTTAGAGGCATTGAAAAATAAGGAGACAAATATTCATGGCAGTGAGACATTGGTGCTGGGCTATGGAAGATGTGGAAAGGTAATGGCAGATAAATTAAAGGGGATTGGTGCAAAGGTTACAGTATGCAGCCGTTGTCCGGTGGAACGCGCTTGTGCCGCTACCTGTGGATTGAATGTGGTGCCCATTGGAAAACTGGAGGATGAAATTCAGCGGTTTGAATACATTTACAATACCATACCTGCAAAATTACTTGGCAAAAACTTGCTTACAAGGATGAGAAGAGATGTGCTGGTTATTGATATTGCATCCGGACAGGGAGGCGTGGATTATAATCTGGCAAAACAGCTTGGAGTGAAGGCTTTGCATTGTCTGGGGCTTCCGGGGAAATATGCACCGAAGATATCTGCAAACGGTTTAGTTGATTTTGTAATCCGAAAAATGGAGCAGGGAAAGGAGATTTGGAATGGAGATAAAGGGTAAAAAAGTCGGTGTTGCATTTACAGGTTCATTTTGCACTTTTGACAAGATATTTATTGAATTAGAGAAGCTGGTGGCGGCTGGAGCCGATGTCTATACGATATTTTCGGAGTCATCACAAAAAATTGCCAGCCGATTCGGCACACCGGAGGAATTCCTAAAAAGGGCAGAGGAAATTACAGGAAGAAAGCCAATTCTTACCATAGGGGAAGCAGAACCCATTGGTCCAAAGGGATATCTGGATGTGCTGGTTATTTTTCCGTGTACCGGTAATACAGTGGCAAAGCTTGCAAACGGTATTACGGATACTCCGGTACTGATGGCGGCAAAGGCACATCTGCGCAATAATAAGCCACTGGTCATTTCTATCTCCACCAATGATGCATTAGGGATGAATATGAAAAATATTGGTCTTTTGTTGAATGCAAAGAATATATATTTTGTACCTTTTGGGCAGGATAATCCTATAAAGAAAACCAACTCACTGATTGCGCATACGGATAAACTGATTCCGACTCTTGAGGGGGCACTGGATGGGGTGCAGGTGCAGCCAATTTTAGAAGCGTGGTGATTGAATAAGAAAGGATATAAAGATATATGTGCGGTATAGCTGGATTTAGTAATTTTGCGATGGATTATGTGTCTGATGGGGGAAAATGGGTGAAGGTGCTTAAAGGTATGAACAGGGTGCAAAAGCATAGGGGACCGGATGAGGAGGGGGAGTTTTTAGATTCTCATTGTGGGATGGGGCATGTGCGGCTTTCCATTATTGATTTAAAGTCCGGGCAGCAGCCTATGACGAGGAAGCGGGAGGGGAGAACCTGTACGATTGTGTACAATGGAGAAATCTATAATATGAAGGAGCTTAGACGAGAGCTTCGAGGAAAGGGTGTACATTTTGATACGGATAGTGATACAGAGGTGATTCTTGCGGGATATCAGCGTTATGGGGTGGATATCGTAAAGAAATTAAATGGGATTTTTGCGTTTGTAATCTGGGATGAATGGCGGGAACGGCTTTATCTGTTTCGTGACAGGTCAGGAATTAAACCGTTATTTTACACTTTTCAGGATGGGGGGATTGTGTTTTCTTCAGAGATAAAAGGACTGTTTGCTTATCCGGGAGTAACGCCTAAGGTGAATAAGGAAGGTCTTTGTGAGGTGTTTGGCTTGGGTCCTGCCAAAACCTATGGAAAGGGTGTTTTTCAGAATGTGTCGGAGGCGCTGCCGGGACATTTTCTGGAGTTTGATAGAAATGGTCTTCGTGATTACTGCTATTGGCAGTTGGAGAGCAAACCCCACAACGAAAGCTACGAGGAAACAGTGGAGTATACTGCTTATCTGGTGGAGGATGCGGTGAAGAAACAGATGCTGTCGGATGTGCCAATCTGTACCTTTTTATCCGGTGGGGTAGACAGCAGTCTGGTAACTGCTATCTGCAGTAAGGAGTTGAAAAAGCAGGGAAAGCAGCTCACTACGTATTCTTTTGATTTTACGGATAATGATGTAAATTTTAAGGCGAATTCCTTCCAGCCGACACAGGACCGTCCTTTTGTAGAGAAGATGACAGCCTTTACAGATACAAGGCACCATTTTCTCGAATGTAATTATGTGGAACTTTATGACTATCTTTTTGAGGCGGTGGAGGCAAGGGATTTGCCATGTATGGCGGATGTGGAATCATCCATGTTGTATTTCTGCCGGAAGGTGGCAAAGAATAATAAGGTGACGCTGACGGGAGAGTGTGCAGATGAAATCTTTGGCGGATATCCATGGTTTCATAAAAAAGAATGTTTTGAAGCGGATATTTTCCCATGGTCTATGGATATGTCACCGAGAACCATGCTGCTGAAAGATGAGGTGATTCGTGAGCTTCCGTTGGAGGAATATGCAAGGGCAGCTTATGAGCAGACGGTGGCGGAAACGCCTCGGTTAGAAGGGGAAAATCCGGAGGAAAAGCGCAGGCGGGAAATTTCATATCTGAATCTGAAGTGGTTCATGCAGACACTGCTTGACCGGATGGACCGTACCAGTATGCGAAGTGGATTAGAAGCCAGGGTGCCATTTGCAGACCACCGGATTATTGAGTATGTGTGGAACGTGCCCTGGGAGATGAAATGTCACAATGGAGTTGTAAAAGGGCTGCTGCGGGCAGCGGGAGAGAAGTATCTGCCATATGACGTACTTTACCGGAAGAAGAGTCCGTATCCAAAGACTTATGACCCAGCATATGAAAAACTGCTGCGGGATACCATGTGGGAACTGATGGAAAATGGAAATGCGCCAATCTGCGATTTGCTTGACCGGGAAAAGGTGAAGCAGTTTATGGAGAGTCCGACGGACTATGGAAGACCATTTTACGGACAGTTAATGGCGGGACCGCAGTTGTTGGCGTATATGATTCAGGTAAATTACTGGCTGGCGAAGTATCAGATTGAATTGGTGTGAGTTCATTTGGAGGAAATTTAGATTTGTTTGACACATTTATGCAAGGATAGTAAAATAAAACCAAGGGTGAAGGTGTGATGGAACCACAAACACGTATTATTTTAGAAAGGAGAAGTGCTATGTGTCAATTAGTAAATGTAAAGACGAATTTTGATACGGAAATAGAAGTGGCAGATGTAAAACAGGAAGTAATACAGAATATTGTTGAGGCGGCAAAGACATGTAGCAATATTCTCCAAATTATATTGTTTGGTTCTGCGATAGAGAGTCGCTGCACAGAAGAATCGGATGTAGATTTGGTTGTCGTGAGTGATGTTACACGCTCACGATTATATAGGAATAAAAACTATCAGGAATTTTTAAGAAGGCTACATGATAAGGATGATTATACCCAGCAGTATGATGTGATTTGTGTTCATGGTTTGGATGAAATGCAACGTGAGGAAGAAAATGTAATAATATTTAAGGAAGTTTTACAAAACGGTAAGACTCTTTATAGGAGGGCGTAATATGGCAATTTCACTTATCTCTTATGCAAAGGCTGATATTCGGGCATCGGAGTCGGCCTTAGAGGCAGTGAAGAAAAAAGAGGGGAATGAGAAGGCACTAAAAGGAATAGCTGCTTATCATGCTCAACAGGCAATTGCAGAGCTTAATGGTATAAAAGTTCCAAGACTAATAAAGAATAATGCGTATATGTATAGTGATTGGGAAGCAGCGGGAAGATATGACTTACATTTTTCTGTCAGAATTGATTCGGTCGAAAAAGCATTATTACTTGCAAAACAATGGTTGGATTCAGGAATTTAAACAAATGAGGAAAATTTATTTTTAGAATCATTTAGAAGAAAATGCAACGGATTATAAAGAACTGGCGGAGGTGTCTTACATAAGAAGACACTCCGCCAGTTTTTTCCTATTGTCTAACTTTCATACTCCAAAAGAATGCCTTCTAGCTAAAAAATGCCCGTTCGTGGCGTTATAAGCTCGTTTAGGGTGTTATGGGTTGAAAACATTATTGTCTTATGATATTTATTGTTGTACGCAAAAACCTTAAAAATGAAAAAGAGTTTTGTTGGAAAATAGGTTTACCAATTTATAAATCAAAATTGACCGAATGATGGGTTATAGAACCGAATGTTAGGTTAGGGAGTTGTTAGTCATAGTTTTGTATGATATAGATATGATATAAAACAGTCTCAAGCTTCAATCAGACTGTTTTATATAAAGAGGATTCTGAAATGATATGCGCAAACTCTCAGAATTCCCAAAGTAATAAGCACTTATGAAAAAGTACCTAGGTGAAGTATAGTGCTTTTTCAGAATAGTGTAAATTTTATTTGAGGAGAATAATATGATAAAAAAGTTAAATAAGATGTTAAGTATAATTTTAGTTGCAACTATTTTATGTAATGTTTTTGGAACGAATGTTAACGCTGAAACTATACTAGGAGAAAATGAGAAAACGGTATATATTGATGGTGTTGAATTTAATGTTTCTATTAATGATGATTTTCAAATTGAGGTTGAAGGTCATACTGATATTAGTGATGCATTTCTATTGGTTGATGAAAATGGGTTTGGAGAATTAGAAATCCGAAATGATGAAGACGTTGTAGATTCAGAGGAGTACGAATTAGAAATGGATGAGTTCACGTCTGATGACGTTGATATTGCTGTTTATGAAGAGGGGGATAAAGTAGAAGATATTTCTTCCGTTGATGAAATTATAGAAGATACATACGTGGGACAAGTTGCAATTTCTGCAGGGGGAGTTGTTATATCGTTAGGAATGGTGTTGGAAGCGTTACTAGAGGCATTGTTGGCTGTGGTAATTGCAGGGGTTTTGTATATTGTTGTGACAGAATTCTATTCTAAGGTAGAAGCTGCCTCTGCTACGAAAAGAAAAAAAGTAAAAAAATATTATTACAAAGCAGCAGTATGGAATGGTCAAGTAGTTGTATCACCAAAAGGAATATCTAAGTCAAAAGCGATAGGTAGAGTCAAGAGTAATCTTTCGGTATATTCTTTTTCGTCAGTTATGGCTAGTGCAGTAATTGCACAGGCTGGATTTCTCTGCTCGTTACCAGAGATAGATGCTAAGAGATACAAAGGACATGTATACTTGTGGCATTATCATAAAGCAAATACGAGGGGTCATGTACTCCATACAGGTGGGTTTCATTCATTTTATGGTGCACCTATTGTAGGCACAATATGAGAAAAATAATTTTTATATTCTTTACTTCACTTTCGCTAATAATAGTTGGAGTGTTTCTTACATATATTATTATCTTTCCATCAAAAAATAATGAGTCTCAGATAATATTAGGAATTATTGATGGAAATTTAGCTTTAAGTCACAATAATATTTTAAATACTGTAAATTTAACAACGGAAGAAGAAAAATAACATGGTGACTTTATCTTAAATTTTTTAGAAAAATATGATAGTAATGTTAAAATCGCATATTATGATGCACAGCAAAATAGTAGTATTACTACAGAGGCACTTATAGAAGGATTGAATTGGATGATAGAAAATAAGATTGATTGCGTGTGTATAAGCTTGAGTAGTGGTTATTATTCAGAAACTCTGGAAGCATGGATTGAAGAACATCAAGATGAAGTTACCATTTATGCGAGTTATAATAATTTATTCAATACAGTGGATTATCCTGCACAATATTCTAATGTAATAGGTGTTGGAAGCGGATTTAAAGTTGAATATAAGGAAATTGATGTTAAATATAGGACAAATAAAATTTTCTTAGTTGGAAATGGTGTCAATATGTATAGCGGAAACTCTTATCTAGCACCAATGCAAATGGTTAGTGATAAAAGAAAGGAAAATATTCATGGAAAGAATTAAAGTAATATGGACGTGTACTACGGATATCATCGTAGTACCAGATATAATTGCAAAAAACTTAGATAAATATACAGATGACTTTCGTGAATGGGTATCAGGAACATCTTTTGATCCGATGATGGAAAAGGGAACTTGTTTTGGGATAGAACAGTATGTTTATTATTTGAATGACAGATATCTTTTGGATTGTTCAGAAAAAGTATATATCGAATGTGAAAATTATGTTCCGGTTACAAAACAAGAGTTGCAGAAATTTAAACAAATGAGGAAAATTTATTTTTAGAATCATTTAGCGGAAAATGCAACAGATTATAAAAAAACTGGCGGAGTGTCTTATATAAAACACTCCGCCAGTTTTTTCCTATTGTCTAACTCTCATACCCCACAAGGAATGCCTTCTGGTTAATCTCAACAGTCTTTGGTGGAACCGTATTGGCGATTACCTCTAACCACTCCTCTTTGGTAAAGTCCATGTGCTGGGCTGCAAGGCCTAACACGATGTTGTTAAATACACGGGAGTTGCCAAGCTTTAAGGCTTCCTCTGCCGCGTTGATGGAATATACCTTATAGGTCTTAGAAAGGTTTTCAATTATATTTTCCGGATACTCAGCTGCACCGGTTACAACTGTGATTGGATCCATTCTGTGGTCGTTCACAATCAAAGCTCCATCCGGCTTTAAGAAGTGTGCATAGCGGAGAGCTTCTAAACGCTCAAAGGCAATTAATACGTCTGCCTGACCTTCTTCTACAATCGGTTCTGCAACCTTCTCACCGTAACGTACATAAGTAACAACAGAACCGCCACGCTGTGACATACCATGTACCTCGGAAAGCTTCACGTCGTAGCCGCCCTTTACCATGATACCGCCAAGGATACGGCTGGTAAGCAGGGTTCCCTGTCCACCTACACCAACAATCATAATATTCTTTGTTTCAGCCATTATCTTGCCACCTCCTCAATTGCATCAAACGGACACATCTGCTTACATAGACCACAGCCATTACACATGGTCTGGTCAATGGTGATGGTGCCGTCAGCATTTTTTGTAAGAGCAGGACAGCCAGGCTGTAAGCACTTACCGCATTTCTTACATTTATCGGAAAGCGGTCTGCATACATTCGGGAAGGAAACTTCCTTAAGCAGTACGCAAGGCGACTTGGTAATGATAACAGACACGGCATCTCTTGCCACTTCTTCCTTTACCAATTTCTCAAGACCTTCAATATCAAATGCATCAATCTCGGTAACATGCTCAATTCCAAGAGACTTGCAAAGATGATAAATGTTAATGGCAGGGACAGTCTCGCCCATTAAGGTCTTTCCGGTAGCAGCATGATCCTGATGTCCGGTCATACCGGTTGTAGAGTTATCTAAGATAATGACAGTTCCGGTTCCCTGATTGTACACCATATTCATCAGCGAATTGATACCGGTATGCATAAATGTGGAATCGCCGATAACAGCAACCCAGTTCTTGATATAATCCTTACCCTTAGCCTTTTCCATACCATGTAAGGAAGAAATGGAAGCTCCCATACAGATGGTGGTGTCAACCACACTAAGGGGTGCAACTGCACCTAAAGTATAACAGCCGATATCTCCGGCAGCATGAATCTTTAACTTCTTAAGGACAGAATACACACTTCTGTGTGGACAGCCCGGACATAAAAGAGGAGGTCTTCCTGCAACCTGGGCAGGCTCATTGAGCTTCAAATCCTGTTTCAGTACAACTTTACGAATCATGTTGGCACTGTATTCACCCTGTACCGTAAATGCCTCCTTACCGATACATTCAATGCCCCATGCACGAACCTGTTCTTCAATCACCGGCTCTAATTCTTCAAATATGTATAAGGTATCAACCTTAGAAGCAAAATCCAAAATTAAATCCTTTGGAAGTGGATGAACCAGACCCAGCTTCAATACAGAAGCTTCCGGGCAGGCTTCCTTTACGTATGTATATGGAATACCGCTGGTAATAAAACCAATCTTTGTGTCGTTCATTTCTACACGGTTAAGCGGAATATCCTTTGAAGCACCTTCCTTGGAAACCTTTAAGGTGCAGGCATCCTTTGCCATACGGTTTAATCGCTCTTCAACAAATACGTGGCGTTTGATGGCATTACCCGGCATCATAACGTTCTTTGCTATATTTCTTTCATAAGGCTTATCTTCCGGTACTACACGGTCTTCTAATGTAACAACACCCTGTGAATGGGCAAGACGGGTTGTGGTACGAAGTACCATTGGCGTGTCATACTCTTCTGACAGCTCAAATGCCAGCTTCATGAAATCCTTTGCTTCCTGTGAGTCAGATGGCTCTAACACCGGAACCTGTGCCGCGCGGCAAATCTGACGGGTATCCTGCTCATTTTGCGAGCTGTACATACCAGGGTCATCGGCAACCACTGCAACCAGACCGCCCTGGGCACCGATATAGGCTGCCGTATACATTGGGTCTGCTGCCACATTGAAGCCAACGTGCTTCATAGAAGCCATGGCACGAACACCGCTGATGGATGCTCCAATTGCAACCTCCATTGCAACCTTCTCATTTGGAGACCACTCACAGTAAATCTCCGGATATTTGACAACGTTTTCACTAATCTCTGTACTTGGTGTTCCCGGATATGCCGCAGATACTTTGACACCTGCTTCATATGCTCCGCGGGCAATCGCCTCGTTACCAAGCATTATCTTTTTCTCGGACATGAAAATCCTCCTTTTTGTAACATTTTTGCATTCTATAAAAATAGATGCACAGATACATCTATTATATCTTATTAGGAAAGATTTGTCATTAAGGAAAATACGGTTACTTCAATGGTTGCGTAATTTGTTAAAAAGTAGTTGAGGGTTTGATGTTTGAAAGATATAATGGAAAAAGACTGCAATGAGAAAGTAAATGAAAAGAACGGGAACCTAAAAGTTCAAGAGATATAGAGGTACAGCAGAAGACTGGGGGAGACTGGAAGGATGGAGAAGGAAGAAAAAATGATTCTTGGAATATGTGATGATGAGGAGCTGATTTGCAAAGAATTGGTGTCTGTAATATATAAAGTATTGGAAGAACAGAGGATAACGGGTGAAGTAGAATATTTTACATCAGGAAGAGATTTATTGAAAGAGATTGACCGATTTGGATTGGTTTTCCTGGATATGGATATGCCGGATATGGATGGCATGGAGGTTGGCAGGGAAATTGAGGCAGAAAATCCGGAATGCAAAATTGTAGTAGCTTCCAGCAGGGAGGACCGTTTTAAGGAAACCTATCGGATTCACCCATTGCGTTTTATTTCAAAGCCATTTGATGAAGAAGAAGTGAAGGATGCCATTAAGGCATATACAGAGAATTTAATTGGATATGCGGAGATAGAAATGTACCGTAATCGTAAATCTTATTGGTTCCGGCAGAGGGATATTCACTATATTGCCTCATTTAGAGGATATGTTGAGATGATGGTGGACGGATGTGTGTACCGGAAAGACATCTCGTTAAAGCAGTTAGAAGAGATATTGGATGAGGAAATGTTTTTTAAAGTTCATAAGAGTTATATTGTGAATTTATTATGGGTAAAAGAGATAAAGGCAGATGAGGTGTTTGTAGGGAAGATAAAGATTCCACTTTCCAGAAGACAAAGGAAAGAGTTTGAAGACGCATATATAAGATTTGATTTAAAATACAGGTGAAAAAATGGAAGAAAAGATCGTATTATTCTTACAATTTGGTTTGGAATTAGCATACCTAATGATTGGATTCACAGCATTGTTTGGTGGAAAATTAAAAAGAAAATGGCTGCGTGTGCTTTGTTATGCTGGCTTTGGGGTTTTTGTATGTTTAAATGATGTGCAATCCAGCCAACTGCTTATGGATAAGATTGGAGTAATGGGATGGCTGTTGGCTAATGTGGTTTGTTTTTTTGTGATATCAACTGAGAATACGAAAAAATAAGATGGATATTTGTAAGGTTAATTATTCTGACGTACTTAGATGAATTAATGACTATGATTGTGAAAACGGTTGTAGAATTGTGTGGTATCCGGATATCAGAAGAGTGGTTATATTTGTTTGGGTATGCGGTGAATACATTTGTGATAATACTGATTGCAGGCATATATTCCAGATATAAGGAAACATTTTTTAATTTGAAATTTGCATCATTTTTAAGGAAAAGTATGATACCTCTGCTGTTTTTTCTGGCATTTGAGATTCTGTGTCTGATTGTGAGTATCAATGTATTGATTGAAAAATATAGTGACCTGCGATATCGTGTAGTGGGGAAAGGTCTCAGCTTTATGGCTATGATTAGTATAGGAATTTTTGTGGTGATGATTCTTTATGTCAAGAAAAGTAACGAAACGATGGAACAGATGCTGGTTATGGAAAAACAGATGCAGGAATTTCAGAAGAAGTACTATGAAGTGTTATTGGAAAAGGAAGCAGAGACAAAGAAATACCGTCATGATTTAAATGGGCATCTGGTCTGCCTGAATGGTCTTGTTAGCGATAATGACTTGGAGGGTGTGAAAGAGTATATAAAAGAAATGAATACGTATTTGGGGAAAATCAAGAGCCTTAGTTATCATACTGGAATTGAGATTTTTGATATACTACTTAATCATTACGCTGTTCGTCTGCCGCAAGATACAGAAGTAAAAATAAAATGTGAAGATTATTGTCAAATTGATGTATCAGACATGGAACAGTGCATGATTTTTTCCAATATTATTAAGAATGCAGTGGAGGCTGTTCGGGGAGTGGAAACGCCGCCGTATTATTTGGAAATTAATATTATAAAGGGAGGGAAGTATGTACAGATATCTATTGTAAATCCAATGAATGAGGAAAAATTGTGTCTGAATAAAGCTGGAAAACTGCAAACATCAAAAGAAGACAAGGCAAACCATGGGATGGGATTGCAAAATGTGGAGAAGGCGGTGGAGAGAAATAATGGGAGAATCCATTATGATATCAAAGAAAAAGAATTCTGTTGTGAGGTGATTCTGCCAATTTGTAACGAAAATTGACCGAATGTTGGGTTAAAGAACCGAATGTTGGGTTAGGGGGTTGTTGTTCATAGTCGTATGTGCTATCTTCCTGTCGAAAGGAGGGCATACGACTATGATTTTTTTTAGTATGATTAATAATTATGGCTGGGGTCTTGGAGAATTATTTAGATTGTTATTGGGGTAGTATAACGATGATATATTTCAGTTCTGTAATTTGATACAGACTGTTATATATAAAAAGAGGATTCTGAAAAATATGCGCAAACTCTCAGAATCCCCAAACTGTTAAGCACTTATGAAAAAGTACCTAGGTAGAGTATATCACTTTTTCAGATGGGTGTAAAGGAAAACGAAAGGAAGGTGTTTAAAATGGAAATGAAACTAAGCAATGATTTTAATGAAATTTCTCAAGAGGAAATGCGAGATGTTGAAGGCGGTGTGATAGGAATGCTTGTATTAAGCACTTACACTTCATATAAGTTTACAAAATATCTGTATGAATTAGGTTACGAGAATGGAAAAAACTCTGTTAAATATGGTTGTTAGAGTTTGAAAGGAGGGTATATTATGAATTTAGGAGAAACAAATGAATTTTTAGATTTGTCTATGGAAGAATCACTTGAAACGGAAGGTGGTGTTTTAGGAACTATTGCTGCAATTGCAGGGATAGCTTCAGGAGTTGTTGCAATTGGAACAGGTATTTATGCTTATGGTTATGCAAAAGGTCAGCAAGCTGCATATCGCGAGTTGGAAAAAAAGAAGAAATAAAGTTTATTAGCAATATAATAGTAGAACAGGTAATCAGCTATTAAAATTATATTTATTTTATATAAGGACAGAGACTATTGTAGATATGCGTTTATTTAAATGTATACAATAGTCTCATGTTCAATTGTTTTACTAAAGGTAGTTTTAGAATTATTTCTTAAATATTATTGAATTGTATTTAATTATAATACCATTGTGGAGGATTTCTTAATT
This sequence comes from Clostridiales bacterium, assembly GCA_029012085.1. GTDB lineage: Bacteria > Bacillota > Clostridia > Lachnospirales > Lachnospiraceae > CAG-590. Next base: position 1,350 of record JAQXLK010000248.1, on the reverse strand, counting down.
GGAAAAAAAAATGGGTACTATGTCAGGGATAATAGGGCTGATATTGGCAGTAATCGCTTTATTTATTTCATTGTTTTTTGCATGGAGAACATTTTGGCCGGATATACAGTTGTATATTTATAATCAGAATGGTGTTGAGTCCATTGATAACTTAGATTTGACAATGGAAGAGAAACTGGAAGATTTTAATTTCTTTTATGACACTGTGATAAATAGTGTTCCGATGATTGATGAATATGAAGAAGTATATGGATTTTCATTTCGGGATAGAAAAGAAGTTTATGAAGAATTAGTAAAAGGAACAGAAAACGATTTTGAGTTTTATTGTATCATGAGTGCAATCAGTCAGGAAATTCCAAGCTTTCATACCGATTTAGTTTATCCGGTGGAGATTAATGGTCTACATTGCTACAATATAAGAAATGTTAAGGCGAATAAAGAGGTGCTGCAGTGCAGCCAATATTGGAAGAAGTTAATTGAAGATGAGGCAAAAAAATGCAGGGAAATGTCAGATAATAGCTATTACTGTTTTTCTTATGTTGATGGAAAATATTTGTATCACTCGCAGGATAGTATTCGTTCGGATTGGAATGAACAATATACATTGGTTGGCGTGAATGATTTTGATACAGATACGTATATAAAAGATAATATATTTATATTTAATTTGTACTATGATGGAAAGAATGAAAAACCATGTAGAACATGCGTTGTATTCAATGATAGAAATGGTGAAAAAGTAAGTTTAAAACTTCAAAATAAGAATGGTGAAATAGTATATAAGGATGCATATTATGATATTTGTGAAGAACTGAAATTTCTCTATATGGATATTGACGAAATAGATTATGTTGAGGTGTTTGATGAAAGTGATGAAATTTCCGTATATGAAACAGATGAAGTTTCTTATGTAAAGATTGATGGTATGTCAGTGGCAAATGGAAAAGATATACGGAGCAGGATTTCGAACCTAAAGAATGAAAATGTGATAATTGATTTTCGAGACAATTATGGTGGCAATGTGGAATTTGCAGCGACATATATATATCCGGAACTTTTTGATAAGGATTTTGATACATCAAGCAACTGGTATGTGCCAGCTTCGGATACAAACAAAATTATATATAATGATTTTTGGAATCGGGTGATATCAAAATTAAAAAAAACAGAGGATTCTCCATATTCATCAGATAAGCAGGCAAAATCTTATGTGGGGATTGCAAAACAATCCTATAGAGGTACGGCGAAAAACAGTAAAAACGTTGCATTTTTGGTGTCTCAGAGAACAGGTTCTGCAGCAGACCGGTTTGTATCAGATGTTAAAAATAATGAATTAGGTGTAGTGATAGG
>JAQXLK010000247.1 GCA_029012085.1 Clostridiales bacterium | reverse complement strand
TCAATAAATATGTTGGTTTTTTGAAAACGGTAGGGCAGGTTGAATTGGAAACCGGTGCGGCAGAAGCTATTAAGAGGATCAATGAATCAGAGTATCTAGCAGTTGTAATTACCAATCAGCCAGTCGTTGCCCGTGGTGAATGCAGTCTTGAGGAGTTAAACCAAATACACAATCGAATCTATACGCTCCTAGGGAGAGAGGGAGCATACCTTGATGGATTGTATTTTTGTCCGCATCATCCAGACAGAGGATTTGAGGGAGAGGTGGCTGAACTCAAGCTTAACTGTGATTGCCGGAAACCGAAGACTGGGATGTTGAAGAAAGCAGAAACAGAGTATAATGCCGATCTTGTGAATTCATGGTTCGTGGGTGATACGACAATGGACGTTCAGACTGGGATTAATGCTGGGATGCGAACAGTAATATTGCGGGGTGGTAATCCCCAAAAGGGTAAGGACAATGTGGTTTCGGATTTAGTGGCAGACAATCTACTGGACGCAGTCAAAATGATTTTGTCAAGTGAAGATGTCTGATTACTATCAAGAAATATCATTTGTTTATGGGTTGAATAGGTGATATGAGCAGAAAGGAGTTATTACAATGATTTATGCAGATATGAATAACGAGGAACAAAAGAACTTGATTAAAAGTTATTTTGACCGAGAGATTGAAGTAATTAAGCGACTGAACCTCGATGATATCAATGCGGCAGTGCAAGCAATTTGGGCAGCCTATAAACAGGATGCAACAATCTATATTTTTGGAAATGGTGGCAGCGCAGTGACGGCTTCACATTTCGTCTGCGACTTCAATAAGGGCATTTCTGAGAAGAAGGAAAAAAAGTTCAATTTCGTTTGCCTTAACGATAATTATTCTATGATGATGGCGATTGCAAATGATATCTCCTATGATGATATCTTTCGGTACCCTTTGGTAGGAAAGCTGAAGTCGACTGATCTTGTTATTGGAATCTCCGGTTCAGGTAATAGTAAAAATGTCATCCGAGCAGTTGAATATGCAAAGGAAATTGGTGCACATATTATTGGTATTACAGGCTATCACGGTGGAAAGCTTAAAGAACTGGCAGATTATCATATGGATGTCATGGAAGATGATATGCAGATTTCTGAGGATATACATATGGTGTTTAATCATATGATGTATTTCGTGTTGAATCAGGAGTAAAAAAGGATTGAGGAAAGGTATATAAAAACTACTGCGTTCAGTATAAGCAATGGAGATAGAAAAATGAAGGTAATTATTGCATCAGTACATTTTGGGGCAGGACATACAGCTCATTTACAGGCGTATCAAAAGTTAGCAGAAGAATGCGGATACGATACAGCTTTGTACCTCCATCAAGATTATATGAAGTTGTTTAACAACATCCAAGGAAAGATTATCCTGAGTGAAGATGAATTTCGTCATTTTGGACCTGATGTGGTTTGGATATACAACACTGTTACAGAAATCATTAAGCTTATAAAACTTGCTAAAGAAATGAGAAGTAAGATTGTATATGTGTTGCATGAGCCCTACATGGGTTTAAAGGAGCTAATGAAGGATGGAAATTATTTGTGGAAACAGGGCGCGAGTTGTTTGTTAAATAATTGGATTTGTAAAAAGGCAGATTGGGTTGTGCTTAGTAGCAAGTACGCTTCTAAAAATTGCTGGAAATATATGCATAACACTTACAGGAAGCATGTAATGTTTCCTCTGATTTTTGAAGATGAAATTATGCAGGACAGTGAACGGCGCTATTTCACAATGGCAAGTGCATATGATAATCCTAAAGCATCTGATGAATTTCTAAATTTCGCGGTGAAATCTGCCAATAGAAACAATATAAAATTTCAAATTGTCACTCGTACAGAGATCAGCGAGAAGCTTAATAATTCTGTAGTACAACAGTTAATGAAAGAAGGAAGACTGAAAGTTCAGCAGGGGAGATCGCTTACAGAAGATGAGATGAATACGGCTTATCGCACGTCGATTGCTACATGGAATGCGTATAAACGATCTACACAAAGCGGGGTATTGGCTCATTCCTTTATGCAAGGAGCACCTGTAATAGCAACGCATGTGGGGAGTTTTGATGAGTATGTAGTGGATGGTAAGACCGGAACATTCATTAACAACTACAGTTACGAATCGATTTTAAGTGCTTTTGAACGAATTGAAGATGATATCGACAAAATGTCCCTTAATTGCAGGAAGACATTTCTGACAAGATTTTATTATAAGAACCAAAAAGAACAATTCATCAAGATTATTGAGGGTCTGAAAAATTAGATGATTATTACTAAAACACCATTTCGCATGTCCTTTTTTGGCGGTGGCACTGATATGGAATCTTTCTTTAGAGAATACGGTGGGGCTATTATTTCAACAACTTTTGATAAGTACTGTTATGTAAATGTAAGGCATTTGCCACGCTTTTTTGATTACAGCATTGAACTGTCATATTCGAAAATTGAAAGGGTCACGTCTATTGATGATATTGAACATCCTGCTGTAAG
>JAQXLK010000246.1 GCA_029012085.1 Clostridiales bacterium | reverse complement strand
TCGGGGGTGTTGAAAATATCTATATAAAATATCTTTCCTCTGGTTAAATTCGGTTGAAGTCATTCGTTCAAACCTCACTTTCTAATTGAACATGCCGTACCAAAACAACCTTACTTAATTTCACCGTCTACCTCTTGTATTCAAATTTACTACCATCTGCAAATTCAACTTCGATTACATTTGGAATACCAAGTGCATTATTTGTAATAGGTAAATATCTTGCATTGATAATCTTGGTAGGTTTTTTATGTCCTTTTTCACACTTTTGAGCTTTCGTTTTGTCATTGTACTCAGTTCCACAAATTTCGCAGATATAATGTTTTACTTCTTTCATAACTTTATTCCTTTCTCTACTAAATTCTTGCTTCTTATTTAATTTCAGTTAAGTTTTGATTGTATTTTTCATAATCAATATTTTTTGCAATATCTGAAACACAATAAATACCATAAATCCCATCAATGAGAACTCCAACAACGCCACTGTGTATTGTTCCATCATCCGAAAATGCAAATTTTTTAAAATCAATGATTTCAAATGCTCTCCCATCTTTTAAGAATCCCCTCGAATGTTCTTTTATAATTCCTACCATGACAATCTCCACTAAATCCTTATTTCTTAAATTTCTGTTTATCTAACTAATACCACCTTTATGTCCCTTCATACCAGCACTTCGTAGTGCGTTAAAAATCACATTTTCAGCTTCTTCGTAAGACATGTCTCTATCCATAGTTACTTCCATACGGATAGTGTACTTATTCTTTTTATATGTTTCCTCAATATCTGCTATTTCTTCACTAAACATCATTTCTTTCCTTTCTTGTTCCCTTTCTTTTTCTGTTTTTGGTAAGCGAGTTATATTAAACCCTAATACATCAATAATCATATTTGGAATAAAAGAAAGACAAATCATGATTATTCCGATAATACTAAAAAGTCGAACCAATGTACTTATTACTAAGTGTATATAATTAGATAAAGATGCAGTATTTATGAAAATCTCAAAAATCTCTTTTATTTTCAATAACCACTCTTCATAATTGAGCAATGATAATGCTTTTAGAAAACAAAAATCTAAAATCATACTTAATATAATGATAAATATATATTTTATAATTTGTGTTTTCTTAATCAAAAATTTCAACATAAATTTTCCTCCGTTCCCAAACAACGCCGATTTCTGCATTGCAGTATAAATTAAGATGCTGGCAAGTGTTTTGTATTCAAACAACATCATATATATCAAAAGGACGGAATGTTAGCATCAGTCCTACAAAAATCCCACAAAATTCCGATATCGGAAAAATCGTTATAATAATGCCTTACGACCCTTGGAATATAAGGGTTGTAAGGCATTTTATTTTTTCCCAACAGACAGATTTCTCTGATATACCAAAACTATGCAACAAACGTTATCAAAGTTCCGTTTTGTAAAGGTTTTACAACGTAATGCCTCTCCAATCCAAACATATCGTTGGCAACCTGCTGTATCTGACTGACATTTTCTCCGCTGACATAACATTTTGTGAATCCAAAATCCGCATCAAAATTGTGAAGAACGGATATCAGGTGAGAAATGCTGGAGCACATCTGAAATAAATGTTTGTTTCCCCATAAAACGACCTTCATTAACCAACACCACCTTTTCTGAATAAAAGACAAAAGAAACGTTATTGTGCCAACCCTATGTAGAGCTGGCACATACATAACAGATATTAAGCAAACGGTAACTCATCCTCAATTCCCTCTGGAATACTCATAAAGCCATCACCACTAGCCGCACTCGGCACTGGACGACTGTTGTTGCCTGCAAAATCTGCACCACCTGCATTCGCATTAGAAGAACTGTTCTTACTCTCTGCAAATTCCTGTTCTTCAATTACGACCTCTGTGGTATATACTTTTACACCATCCCTGTTTGTATAGCTGCCTGTCTGAATCCGACCTGTAATGGCAATCTTGATACCCTGTCGTAAATACTTTTCTGCAAACTCAGCGGCTTTGCCGAAAGCGACACAGGAAATAAAATCTGCGGTCTGTTCTCCATTTGCGTTATTACTCTTTGCAAATCGTCTGTCAACCGCCAAAGTATAACGAGCGATTGCTAATGAATTATCGCCCTGAGAATATCTCACTTCAGGGTCTCTCGTTAAGCGTCCCATTAAAATAACCTTGTTCATATTGTTCTCTCCTTTTATAAGTTTTAAATGACAACCACCCATAATGGCATGTCTGTTTTTCTTGTTATATACAATATATCATATCAAATAATTATTGTCAATAGAATTTTACAAAAAAATATTTTTTTAAATACCGCCTTATGACATAGCATGACCACCTCAAATGATAGAATAAAAATATGGAAAATCAATGATTTGATTGTATTAATCCATTGACATTTTTACTATGATATGATATATTATATATATCGAATTAAAGAACAAAAAGGAGGCAGAAATCATGGTAGGTGGAAAAACAAATGACCAGATTTTAAGAGTAGACGGAAAAGGATGCTTTGTGGAATTTATGAGCGGAATGTTCGAGCCGCTAAAACCTGGCAAGCTTGGAAAGGTGCTGTTAAACTTCGTAACCTATAACGAACAGAATAATCAGCAGACCTGTTTAATTCCAATTTATATTGACATCCCAAAGTTCAGTGCATTAACCGATGATATTCGGTACGGCAGAATCAAGTCGCTGGCAGCAAAGGAAAAGCAGTTGGTGGCAAGCGGTCAGAAACAGTATGAAGGTGCAATATGGAAAGACATGGGTGGAACATCTGCTAAAGTGCTGGAAAGACAGGGAAAGGCAAGAGCCGATGGCATGAGCGAATCAAGAGTATTTGAAATCGTACCTGCACGAAAGGAAAACACATTTCTGTTAAAGGCAACCAGAGGAGCTGGTGAGGAACAAAATACTAACGGCATCATTGCTCCAAAGATTAACTACAAGGACAGAAACACATATGACCAGATACAAATTCCAATCTCAGATGAAGATTTACGGGCTGTTGCTAAAATGATTGATATTTACATCCAGGCATACTACACAAGCAAATGGATGAGTGGTGGATTTTTGAAAACCAATAACAACCAGACTTCTAATCCTCAGCAGGCAGCACCGACTGCACAGCCGTCTTCCAGTCAGCAACAGCAGGGTCAGAGTCAGCAACAACAAATTCAACAGCAGTCACAACCAAAACCAACCCAGTCCAGTTACGGAAATATCACCAATTTCCAAGCCAGAAACAGCAACAACAACAATAATAACAACAAGGGAACGGTTAATCAGACAGAAAACATCAGTGATGAAGAGGAGTTTCCATTCGAGTCTGCAATCTGATAAAGAAAAGGCGTTAGTCATAAAGGCTAACGCTTTTTTTATGGATGTCAGCGTCCTTGAAGTCAGTATACTTGAAGTTAAAATGCAGTTTTGACACTTCAGCGTTTTACTACGGCTTTGCAGTTCTTTTGAGTGGAAGAACACCATACATGAGGTATCTGCTATGAACCGTCACGAACCCAAACACTTTGGTTTAACTTCTGTTAAAAATAATGGATGGAGTTTCTGCTACCATAGAATCGGGTGGAGAACCAAATAGCCAGTAGAAAAATTCTTCTAATTCAGTTTCGTCATACCCTATTCCGATTTTGCAGACACCTGTTTCCCGATTATGACACCACTCTCTCCCAAAATATCCATAGAAGTTCGCTATTGGTTATATAGTTCCGACTATTGAAATAAACAGGATTTATTGACAGGGAATAAGAACAACTGTTACAATATGCTTGCAAATTTTTCCATATTGCGTAAGATGATTTGCTTGATTGTCTATGTACAACCCACAAAAGGAGCTGTTAACAGCTCCTTTTGTGTTATCTAGGAATATATTATTTTCTCCTCTTCCATTCGATGACATTTTATCATGTACCAACACCATATGTATTTCAAAACTGTCAGTTCAGAAACGTATAAGGTTAGTAGAACGGATAGAATAAGGGTAGAAAGATTGGGAACATGTGAAACGCAACAGTCCTATAGGTTTGTGCAAGTACCTTTCGGCAGGAACAGCCACCTTAATATATCCGAAGGATGTCCGAAAGTCTCAATGATACCTGACAACCCACTCGGAGAAAAATAGCTGCGTTTCGCTCTCTTTTTATACCAAGAACCAAAAGCTGTTACAATCAGCCGAGCCAAGTTTTCTTCCACTCCCATATTCTGTACAAAAGAAAGTGGTGTATCAAATAGTCCCCTTTTGAGTAACGACATAATGTTCACTGCACCAGATACGTTCCCACGAATAAACCATGGTCAAGGTCTGGCAAGTGTTGGTTTCCCAATCCCGCACTTCAATCCCCACAGCTTTTCACCAACGCCGTTCCGACAGACAGTTCAATAATATATCCGAAGGATGTCCGAGCGTTGTCCAACATATCGCCACATGCTTTAAATGTGTACTAAATAGTCCCCTTGAGAAAAACAGTATATATTCGCTTGGGTCAGATATGGATGATTTATGGCTGCACTTTGGGACAGGCATTATGAACGACCAATAGTCAGTGCCAACTCTAGCCAAAGTATACCAAATAGTCCCCTCTTGCGACACTGGTATGATTATACTGGTGGCATGACCGATGGTGTGTCTATGAAACACTAGCACAAAACATCTCTTCCTCGCCAAAG
>JAQXLK010000245.1 GCA_029012085.1 Clostridiales bacterium | reverse complement strand
ATTCCGCAGATAATGCCGATGAATCCGCCTAGTATCAGACAAGCAATACATCGAATTATAAACTTCTCCTTAGAGTTTTGCATATATTGTGGACTGTCGGCTTCCTGTTTCTTTGTGGTACGTTTTTCCATTGTGTCTGTGGTCATATTATTCCTCTCCTTCTTCGTCTTCTTCGTAATAAAAAATGTCTTCAACCGGGACGTCAAATACCTTGGCAATCTTTAAGGCTAAGGTAACGGATGGAGAATAGTCGCCCCGCTCAATCAGGCTGATAGTCTGACGTGACGTGCCGACCAGTGTTCCCATCTCCTGTTGATTGACGGAAATACTGGCACGATATTCCTTCAATCGATTATAGAGTGGCATGGCATCATCTCCTGTTCTTCATGAATGTATGTCATATTTGCTGTGACATAAATTGTTTGCAAAATGACAACTTTGTTTGTCATGTGTGTATATTAACATTGACAAGAAAAGTTGTCAACAGAAAAATAAAAAAATTCCGCAAACTATAATATCAAAAAAGGAAAAAATAAGATGTTGACAAGCCAAAATCACTAGGCTATAATAGCGAAGAAAAGGCGATGACGAAGAGAAGTAACAGGTTTTATCGCTTCCAGTGAGTGGGAGATAGTGCGAACCCCATAGAATGAATTCCTGTGAATAACACTTTACCAGCTGCAATCTGAAAGTAGTGATATGGATAGTGAGCATAGCATATGTTTCTATCTGCCATATGGATATGAGTAGGTGCGCCGTAGGTTGTGCGTAAAACAACAAGGTTTGTTAGAACCGATGAGGGACTGCATTGGCAGTAATTCAGGTGGTACCGCGGACATAATAGCTGTTCGTCCTGAACGAGTTTCGTTTGGGATGGACAGCTTTTTTGATTATAAAAGCTGGTGGATGTATTCAGACGAAGAATATTTGTTTCAATGATGAAGAAAAATAAAGAAAAGGAGAGCAGTATGAACACAAACAACATTTATCGTAACAGAACACTTGATAAAATCAGTGAAGGCGATGTAGGAGCAACCTTAAAGGTAGCAGGCTGGGTAGAGAATATCCGTGACCATGGCGGCGTATCTTTTGTTGACCTTCGAGACATGTATGGTGTATTACAGGTGGTAATGCGTGATACAGCACTTTTGGATGGTATTAATAAGGAAGATTGTATTTCCATTGAAGGTGTGATTGAACATCGTGATGAAGAGACCTATAATCCTAAGATTCCAACAGGAACCATTGAGTTAGAAGCACATAGCATTGAAATGCTTGGTAAGGTAAAAAGACAGCTTCCATTTGAGATTATGACATCAAAGGAGACAAGAGAAGATGTCCGTCTTAAGTATCGTTATCTTGATATGCGTAACAGCAAGGTAAAGGATAATATGATTTTCCGTTCAAATGTAATCAGCTTCTTAAGAGAAAAGATGACAGAGATGGGATTTTTGGAGATGCAGACACCGATTCTTTGTGCATCCTCTCCAGAAGGAGCAAGAGATTATATTGTTCCTTCCCGTAAATTTAAGGGTAAATTCTATGCGTTGCCACAGGCTCCACAGCAGTATAAGCAGCTGCTTATGGTATCCGGAATTGATAAATATTTCCAGATTGCACCTTGCTTCCGTGATGAGGATGCAAGAGCAGACCGTTCTCCAGGAGAGTTCTATCAGTTGGATTTTGAGATGGCATTTGCAACCCAGGAGGATGTATTTAAGGTAGGTGAGGAAGTGCTTGCAGCAACCTTTGAGAAATTTGCACCAGAGGGCTCGGTGATTACACAGGCACCGTTCCCAATTATCAGCTATAAGGAAGCAATGCTTACTTACGGAACCGACAAGCCGGATCTTCGTAATCCATTACGGATTATTGATGTAACCGAGTTTTTCTCAAGATGTACCTTTAAGCCATTCCATGGCAAAACAGTACGTGCCATCAATGTACATGCAAAGCTTACAAAGGGTCAGCATGAGAAGCTTCTTAAATATGCGCAGTCTATCGGAATGGGTGGTTTGGGATATCTTGAAGTGTTAGAAGACATGAGCTACAAGGGACCAATCGACAAGTTTATTCCGGATGATATGAAGACAGAGATTCGTGATTTGGCAGGATTACAGGCAGGAGATACCATTTTCTTCATTGCAGATGTGGAAGAGCTTGCAGCAAACTATGCAGGACAGCTTCGTACAGAGATTGCAAACCGTCTCGATTTATTAGAGAAGAATGCATATCGTTTCTGTTATATTAACGATTTCCCTATGTTTGAGTATGACAAGGAAGCAAAGCAGATTATCTTTACCCACAATCCATTCTCTATGCCACAGGGAGGCCTTGAGGCATTAAATGAGAAGGATCCGACAGAGATTCTTGCATACCAGTATGATATCGTATGTAATGGTGTAGAGCTGTCAAGTGGTGCGGTTCGTAACCACGATAT
>JAQXLK010000244.1 GCA_029012085.1 Clostridiales bacterium | reverse complement strand
CGTAACAGTTTTAATTCAAGAGATGGAAAACAGAAGAGATGATGTGATTGTTATCCTGGCTGGCTATAATGAGCGAATGCTCGAGTTCATGAAAATCAATGAAGGCTTAAAAAGTAGAATACCTCATTGGATTGATTTCCCTGATTATACTGCAGATGAACTTACGGACATTTTTATGTTGATGATAAAGGAACGAGGATTTCGTGTTACAGATGAGGCTATAAAAGAGGCGCATTATATTTTTGAGAAGGTAAGAAATACTGATAACTTCGGTAATGGAAGATATGTAAGAAATTTGATTGACAGAGCATCGCAGAATCAGGCGGTGAGGTTGCTTTCGGATGGAAAGGAAGCAAGTGACTTAAAGAAGGGCGAACTTTTTTTGATAACAAAAAGCGATATAAGTATGTTGGAAGAAGGAATGAAGAAAGAAAGGAAAGCAGGAACTGCAAGAAAAGAGCTTGATAACATGATAGGAATTGCCTCCGTGAAAGAGATTATTCATAAGGCTATTGCTCACTACAAACTGAATAAGCTCTGCATGGATAAAGGGATTGTAAAAGAAAAGGCGTCCTTACATATGGTTTTTACCGGCAACCCTGGTACGGCAAAAACCACCGTAGCAAGGTTGTTTGCAGAGATTATGAAAGATGAAAAAATCCTATCTACAGGAGTTTTTGTGGAAGTTGGACGTGCAGATCTTGTCGGTGACCACGTGGGATCTACAGCTCCACTAGTCAAGAAAAGGTTTAAAGAAGCTCAAGGCGGCGTGTTGTTTATTGATGAAGCGTACGCGCTTTGTGATAGCTATGAAAATGGTTTTGGAGATGAAGCAATCAATACTCTTGTGCAAGAAATGGAGAATCATAGAGATGATGTGATTGTAATCTTTGCCGGATATACTAACCCGATGCGTCGGTTTCTTGATAGAAATCCGGGAATGCTTTCAAGAATTGCCTTTCAAGTGGAATTTGAGGATTATTCAACTGATGAATTATGTGACATTACCAGACTTATGGTATCCCAAAAGCAGATGACCATTACGGATGAAGCTATGGACAAATTAAGAAAAAACTTCGATGTGATACGAGAGGATAGCGATTACGGAAACGGTCGATTTGTACGAAAGACCTTGGAAGAAGCAGAGATGAATTTGGCAGAGCGGATATTGCAGTTTAAGGAGTCGGAGATTACGGCAGAGTTAATCACCACTATTGAAGAGTGCGATATTCCGGATTTGAGATCTAGAAAGAAAAATATCAAGAGGATGGGGTTTGCATGCTAATGTATAGAAGAAATCGGTATCTTGATGAATTGGGAATACCGCGCAGCTTATACTGCGGAAATTTTGTTCGCGAGAAAAAGTTTTATAGGCTACTTCAGAGGTATCGCTATGGATTTGACTATCGTGATATTTTTAATATGGATGCATCCTTTGCCGAATGGTTATATTCACATATGCGGATGTATAAAGAAAATAGTGTCCACGATGATACTATGCACAGTGTCGCCTTTGAAGAGGACGAATACACCATCGAGGAGGCAGTGGATTGGATTATTGAAAAGACCGGGGCGTTTCTAAAGTATAGTTATTACTTGGATGCACATTTTGATTACAAAACGAAGCATCCGATTATTGGAAAATTGATAGGTAAGATTAATCCATCTGTCAGAGAATACTTGGAGGAGTATGATTGGTCGGAAGATGATGAGTATAAAATTGAAGAAGATTGCATTAAGGCGGGCAGATTGTTTTTAGAAATAATAGGATACTGCTGGATGTAGGCAAAGAATGAAGTTATGACGATGGATATTCTATGTCGGATATACATGGATTTTTAGAATCTTTTAGAGGTGAAATTTTATGATAGATGCAATGGATAAAAAAATATATTTTCCAAGAACATTCAATGAACAGATGGCTTGGATTGCTGAAGAAGTGGAGCATATTATCAAATATAATGATAAATACAATATTAAGAAGAATATACAAGAAAAAGGTGTAGATGCATATGGTCAGACCGAGTATACGCATGCAATTGATCGTTTGTTTGAAATTATTAAATATGACCCTAAAAATAAGGCTGTTATGCAAGAAGTGTGTAATGCAGAAAAAGAACTTATAGCATTTCTTTATGATAAGCCCGGTGCACTGTCTGAAAAGCAAATATATGAATATTGGAATGCTTTTTTGCAATCATATATTGCGGAATTGGAATCGCATCCGATGCATTACGTTTTGATAAAGGGTATAGATGTGAGACAGGATGAAGAAGAACAAAACGATAAGTATCTTGGAATTTATGGCAGCCTGGCAAGGTTAGAGGACGCTTATGTAGTGGCAGTGCAGAAATTAGAAGAACAACATAAGAATATGACGAGGTTGCTGGGTGATAAGGTTGATTATATTGTAAAGCATGAAAAAATAATGATTAATGCTTTTGACGAGTTTACAGGGCGGTGGCATTATAATGTAAAACCGGAGCAGTTGTTTTGGCGAAAAAATGCCGATACAGATAATTGTAAGATGGTAGAGTGCGTGTTTGATAATCCGTACATGTATGAGGTTAAACTTGA
>JAQXLK010000243.1 GCA_029012085.1 Clostridiales bacterium | reverse complement strand
TCTTCATTTCTCGTTTTTCTTGCTTGGTCATCAAGAATCAGCTCCTTTGCGAAAAGTTTTTATTAATTTTACCGCAAAAGAGCTGTAAATGGCTATAAATCTTGTAAATTTATTGCGAAAAGTTTTTATTCCTCAAAGCTGTATTTTCACGAATTCTTACGAATTTTTATTTAATTAATTGGTAATTATCACAGATAGTCTGCCAAATATCTTTGATACAATTTAAATTTTTCCAAATGGTCATGCGATAAAGTGTTTCCTAATAAAACAAAAAAGCAGAAAGAAATATATCCCTATACTTCTTTCTGCTTTTCTTTCAGTATTTAAAATCCTTTAGATTACAGATTCCAAATATCCTTATTGTACTCTGCAATGGTTCTGTCTGAAGAGAAGAAGCCTGCCATAGCAGTATTTACCAGCATCTTCTTTGCCCATGCTTTACGATCCTCATAATCAGCGAATACACGTTCCTTGGTTGCAATGTAATCTTCCATATCAGGGAAGGTCATGAACCAATCCTTACCAACCAACTCTTTATAAAGACGTGTAAGATTCTCCTCACATCCAAGTTCCATTAACTCATCACTGATAATAAATTCAACAGCTTCTTTAATCACTTTACTCTTTTCAATATAATCCTTTGAGCAGTAATCGCCTCTCTCATATCTTGCAATTACAGTGTCACTGTCTTCACCAAATATATAAATATTCTCGTCACCAACAAGCTGATGAATCTCTACGTTTGCACCATCCTCTGTTCCAAGAGTTACTGCACCATTTAACATGAACTTCATGTTACCGGTACCACTAGCTTCCTTAGATGCTAATGAAATCTGCTCTGAAATATCACAAGCAGGAATTACCATCTCTGCCTTTGTTACATTGTAATTCTCAAGCATTACAATCTGTAAGTATGGTTTAACTTCCTCATCATTCTCAATTAACTCCTGCATACAAAGAATTAAATGAATAATATCCTTTGCAATTGTGTAAGCTGGAGCTGCCTTTGCACCAAAAATCATTACAATTGGTGTAGACGGCTTCTTACCTGCCTTAATCTCAAGATATTTGTGAATACCGTATAAAATGTTAAGCTGCTGTCTCTTATACTCATGAAGACGCTTAACCTGAATATCAAAGATACCATTTGTATTAAGCTCAATACCCTGTGTCTCTTTTACATAATCTGCAAGAGCCTGCTTGTTCTGGTTCTTAATAGCAAGCATTCTGTCTAATACTTCATCGTTATCCTTCTTCTCTAATAACTTCTTAAGATTCTCTGCATCCTTCTTGTAATCCTCTCCAATCTGCTCATCTAACAATTCTGTCAGAGCCGGGTTACAATGTAACAACCATCTTCTGAAGGTAATACCATTCGTCTTATTGTTAAATTTCTCAGGATAAATATCATAGAACTGCTTTAACTCATTGTTCTTCAAAATCTCTGTATGAAGATATGCAACACCATTTACGCTGTAACCATAATGAATGTCCATATGTGCCATATGTACACGATTCTCATCATCAATAATTGCCATAGATGGATCTGTATACTCAGCTTTCTTGATTGCATCTAATACACGGATAATTGGTACAATTGCAGGTGCTACAGTCTCAAGATAGCTCATTGGCCACTTCTCTAATGCTTCTGCAAGAATTGTATGATTTGTGTATGCACATGTCTTCTCTACAATAGAAATTGCTTCCTTAATATCAATACCCTCTGCCATTAACAAACGAATCAACTCAGGAATAACCATAGAAGGATGGGTATCATTAATCTGTACAGTTACATAATCATATAAATCATGAAGATTAGAACCTCTCTCCTTTGCCTGCTTAAGAATTAACTGTGCACCACAGCTTACCATGAAATACTGCTGGTATACTCGAAGAAGTCTTCCCTCTTCTGTACTGTCATCCGGATATAAGAATAAAGTTAAGTTCTTCTTTACATCAGACTTATCAAATTCAATACCATCTTTTACGATTGACTCATCTGCTGCCTCAATATCAAATAAATGTAAGCTGTTCACACGGTTCTCGTAACCTACAACATCCATATCATAAAGTACAGACTTCAGAGCAAAATCACCAAACTGTACAGTGAACGTTTCCTCCTGCTTGCGAAGCCAGCTCTTCTCTGTAATCCATGAATTCTCTGTCTCCATCTGTAAATTCTTCTCAAATACCTGCTTAAATAAACCTAAATGGTAGTTAAGACCAATACCATCACCATTTAAGCCCAATGTAGCGATAGAATCAAGGAAACATGCTGCAAGACGTCCAAGACCACCATTACCAAGAGATGGCTCATTCTCAATTTCCTCAATCTCTGCAAGAGAAATGTTTACATCCTTAAGCTCTTTCTTAACATCTTCATAAATGCCAAGATTGATTAAATTATTTCCAAGCAGCTTACCAATCAAAAACTCTGCCGAAATATAGTAAAGCTTCTTCTTGCCATCCTCATATTTCGCCTTTCTGTCGTCTGACATTTCCTTACAAATGTCTAACAACATCAAATAAATCTCTTCCTTTGATAAATCCTTTAATTCCTTGTTGTACACTACCTGTGCTTTTTCCTTTAACATATTAACCTCCTAAAAATTAATCTTTCTTATATTCTCTTCCATAGATAATGGATAAATTTAACAGCCACTGAATATGTGAGGAGTTGAACTCATCTTTTTTTAGTCTCCATCTCCAATTTTCCCCAATTGTTGCAGGCAGATTCATTCTAGCTTCATTTCCTTTTTCTAAAACATCCTGCATCTGGAAAATAACAGTGTCTGCTACACTCTGATAAGTCATACGGAACACCTGTTGAATCAAAGCATCCCTATTCTTGCTATCGGTATACTGCAATGCATAAGCAAGATTTGTTTTGCTCAAATTGTCATAGTAACCGCGAAGCGTTTCATTGTCATGGGTTCCACCGTAAGCCACACAATTTGCTTGATACATATGTGGCAGATAAGGATTTCTGTTATTGCCATCAAATGCAAACTCAATTACCTTCATTCCCGGATACCCCACCTTTTCAAGCAGCTCCGAAACCTCCGGTATCACTATTCCAAGATCCTCAGCAATAATCTTTGTCTCTCCTCTGGCTTCATCCAAAGCTTTTGTAAGCTTCTCACCTGGACCCCATGCAAAATGTCCATTTTTAGCACTATCATTTGCAGGAATCACGTAATATCTTACAATTCCGATGAAATGATCAATTCTTACCACATCATATATCTTTGCTGCACCTTGCATTCTGCGTTTCCACCATGCAAAATCATCCTGTTCCATTCTCTTCCAGTCATAAAGCGGATTACCCCATTTCTGACCATCATCCGAAAAAGCATCCGGTGGACAACCTGCCACATTAATCGGTTCTCTTTCTTCATTTAACTCAAACAGTTCCGGATGTGTCCATACATCTGCACTGTCAAGTGCCACATAAATTGGCATATCACCAATAATCTGAACTCCATTCTGATTCGCATACTCACGTAATGCTTTCCACTGTTCAAAAAACTTATATTGTAGGAATATGTAAAAATCAATATCTTCTGAAAGCATCTCCTTGTAATGCTCCACAGCCTTTTCCTCACGGAACCGGATATCTTTATCCCATGTGAGCCATGACTGATGTTTAAAATATCCCTTGCATGCCATAAATAACGCATAATCAAAAATCCAGTCAGAATTTTCTTCTATGAATAATTGATATGCTTCCTCTTCTTTAAAGCTGCTTCTGCCAAATGCAAGCCTTAATACCTTATATCGGTTATCCCAAAGTGCTTCATAGCTTACATAATCCTCTTTCTCACCCCAGTCTAAATCCTTTATCTCTGAAACCTTCAAAAGTTTCTCTTCGCAGAGCATATCCAAATCAATAAAATACGGATTACCTGCAAATGCAGAAAAAGACTGATACGGGCTATCACCAAAACTTGTAGGTCCTAACGGCAACACCTGCCAATAACTCTGTTTCGCTGCCTTTAACTGATCTACAAAATGATATGCTTCCTTTCCAAATGTTCCAATACCATAAGGAGAAGGGAGACTTGAAATCGGTAGTAAAATACCAGCTCCTCGTTTTAACCTTTTGTCATTAAGCATTGTAAACTTCTCCATTTCTTCGTTTTCTATTGTCTACCTACACTTAAGAGGCAGATGCCATCTCTTTCATATCAAGACGATGTTCTAAATAACTCTCAACTTCACTCTTCTCAATCTCTAAGCTCACCGCAAATTCGCCAAACAAACTATCCTGGGCCAGCTTTAGATAACGCTCATCACAGGCAGACATTTTCTTTCCCTGTGCGACACGCTCTTCTTTTCTTCGTGTGGTTGTATGAATAATTCGAATCCACTCTTTACAATCACAGCTTCTAAGTGCCTCTTTGTAGGCAGCCTCCCTGCTCTTATCATTCTCTGCTTCAATAAAAACAGTCTCTTTCCACCCATCCATCAAAGCACACACCTCTGCTTTTGTAATCACCCGTCTCATTACCACTTTCTGATTATCCACAGGAGTATAGACCCTGCTCCCTTTTGTATATAGCGGTAATAACGTATAATACAATCTATCGCTATCCACTCCGCTCAAACTCATTGGACCAATGTCTTCCACCCTGCATACACCGTTCATGCCATAAACAACATACTCACCGACCTTAAACATTCTTCTCCTCTCTTTCTTAATTAGGGCATAACTGCTGATTCTTCCTCCAAAAAAATCACACAGTTACTTATCGGTTAACAAATCTCTGTACTACTGATAATAACAAATTTCCTTTATTTTCGTAAGTGTTTTACAGATTTTTCTTATTTTTCTGCATTTTCAACACCTTGCCCTACTTTTCATTGTGCAATTTCACAACGCTTGACAACCCGGTATATTTCGCATTCTTGTAATCTCTAATTGATAGTATTTCACATACAACACAAAATATACAACAAATGTCCTCGTTCAGTCAATATATTGTTTAAAAATCATATTATTCTAACGGTCATACCGGCGAATCAGACCTACACCAATCGGATATGGTCCTGTATGCACACCAATTGTTGCACCAATCTGAAAAATCTCCACATCCGTAATATCTGAATACCGGGCTAACGATTCTAGAAGCATTTCCTTAAATTTCAAAGCCTCCTCATAATCATAACCATAACCGATTACAATCTTATAATCATTCGGCGATTCTTTTATCTCCTCAAAATGAGCTTTTACCTTATCTAGAATCTTTGTCATGGATTTTTGTCTGCTTCTTGCAACACCAAAGGGAAAAATCTCGCCCTCTTTCAGAATAATCATCGGTCGGATTTTCAGAGCATTCACTGCCACTTTCATTACCTTTCCAACACGACCACCATGAATCAGATAATCCATATTCCCCACGGTAAAGATAATTCTTCCGGTGCTCTTAATTCTTTCTACATTCTCTATAACCTGCTCATAAGAAAGACCATCTTCCTGCATACGGACTGCTTCTAATACCAGTATTCCTTGAAGCACTGTGTTTACCGTAGCATCAATTATCGTAATCTTTGCCTCCGGATAATCATCTAGCAAAATATCCTTCGCAGTTGAAGCAGAATTATAGGAACCGCTGAATTTTGTTGTAATACAGATACAAATGATATCAGTTTCCTCCTGAACAAATGGTGAAAATGCATTCACATAATCTTCCACAGATGGCAGCGAGGTTTTCGGGAAAACATCGGGGTTGTCTACCATTTTTTGATAAAACTCCCTGACATCAACCTCCTCTATCTCTTTTTCATATTTCATTCCATCAAAAGATACATAAAAAGGAACCACTTTCAAATTCTTTGCTTTCGATAGCTCTGGATTCAAATCACAAGAGCCGTCGGTTATAATCTGGTAAGCCATTTTATCATTCTCCTATTCTTTCTGTACCAAAACATTATAACTATATCATACTTTCTTACATATGAAAAGAAAAATATCTGCATTCTTTCCTAATAAACCAATTTCTTAAGAAATACCTTTGTTCTCTCATTCTTAGAATTGTCAATAACCTCCTCCGGTTTCCCCTGCTCCACAATGATTCCCTCGTCCATAAAAATAACTCTGTCTGACACAGCTCTTGCAAAATCTATTTCATGCGTAACGATGACCATTGTCATTTTTTCTGCCGCTAACTCCTTCATAATCTTTAGAATTCCTGCTGTAATCTCCGGATCCAGCGCAGAAGTCGGTTCATCAAAAAATAACATCTTAGGCTTTAATGCCAAAGCTCTTGCAATCGCAACACGCTGCTGCTGTCCACCAGACAGCTCACACGGATAGGCATTCTCCTTATCCGCAAGCCCCACTTTCTCTAACAGCTTACGAACCTCTGCATAAACCTCTTCCTTATCCCGTTTTTGTATACTGATTGGAGCATCAGCTATATTTTTCAAAACAGAATAGTGCGGAAAAAGATTAAAATTCTGAAATACCAGTCCGAAGTTTCCGCATACCCGGCGTATTTCCTTTTGGGGCGGATATAAAGACAGACCATTCAAATCCTTTACCACCTCTTCCCCAGTATAAGCCAGACTTCCTGCATCCATCCGCTCTAAAAAGGTTGCACAGCGAAGCAGGGTGGATTTTCCCGAACCGGAGGGTCCAAGAATGGAAACCACTTCTCCCTCCTTCACCGAAAAACTAATATCTTTTAATACTTCTTTCTCTCCAAATTTCTTTTTTACATGCTCCATTTCCATTACATACATTTTCACAATCCTCCCTTACTAGCGGTAATAATCTAATTTTTTCTCAATCCATTCCATTACAAATGCTACCAGAAAGTTGAATATGTAATAAAATACACCTGCAATAAACAGTGGCATAATACTGGTATTTGCAGCGGCAATCTGTTTCGCCAGTGTAAACATTTCTGTATATGCCAGTGCAAATGCAAGAGACGTATCCTTAACGAGGGTAATAATCTCATTTGTCACCGGTGGCATAACCCGCTTCACCATCTGTGGAAAAATGATTTTGCCAAAGGTTTGTATTCTGCTATATCCAAGCACCATAGCTGCCTCCCGCTGCCCCTGTGGAACACTCTGGATACCTGCACGGTAAATCTCTGCAAAATAAGCAGCATAATTTAATGAAAATCCAATAATGACAGCATAAAAACGATAGCTGTTGGATAAATGAACACCAAACAGATAAAATGGTCCAAAAAAAACGACCAAAAGCTGAAGCATAAGAGGGGTTCCACGCATAATGGATATGTAAATCTTTGCAATCCATTGTACCGGTTTCCACTTGGACATCCGGACAAAAGTAAGCAGCAACCCCAATGGCATGGAAAATAGCAATGTCAGCACAAAGATTGCAAGAGTTGCCAGCATTCCTTTTCCCAGTTGGGAAACAATATCCATCACCAATAATGATTTTCCATCATTTTCTTCCAAGCCTGTTTCCTTATTTTCCCCCGACGTTATCTCATCTTCCTTTGCATAATCTGCTGTTCCATTCTCCTTCTCTTCTAAAGCTTTCGCTAAACAGATACAATCTGAAAGTCCCCATTCATCAGCAATTTGGTCAAAGGTTCCATCCGCCACCATTTCCTGTAACGTCTCCTCCACCTGGTCACGCAAAGCTTCATTTCCTAATTTGAAGCCAATGCCATATGCCTCAGAGGAAACCAGTTCCTCCAAAATAGTAAATGTATCCCCTCTTGATTTCACCTGATAATTTGCCACACCGATATCCATACAGATTGCATCCACCATACCACTTTCTAAATTCATGAAAGCACTGTTATAATCAGACACCTGCTGCAGTTCCTTGAAAGATTCACAAAGTGCCTTATTTTCCTCCGATGCATCCTCACTGGTAAATGCGGCAAGCGCAGAGGAATCCGCCTGCACTACCACAGTTTTCCCGACAAGATCCGTAAGTTTAGAAATGCCGGAATTACGCTTTACAATGACCACCTGGGAATTATCGACATATGGCACAGACCATGTATATGCTGACTCTCTTCCATTCATGGTAAACCCATTCCAGATACAGTCGATGGAACCGGAATTCAGTTCCATATCCTTTGAATCCCAGTCAATCGGCTGCTTTACCAGTGTCCATCCACGACGCTTACACACCTCTTCGGCCAGGGAAAGGTCAAAACCTACATACTCTCCATTATCATCCTTGTACCCATACGGAGGGAATTCTGCATCAAATCCCACAATAAACGTATCTCCATTCTTTTTCTTTTCCGCCCAGGCGGTTAGAGGCATCGCAAATGTTATTGTCAATGCCAAAATCATAAACCATGCAATCCATTTTTTCTGTTTCATTTTATTTCCTCACTATTTCTAATTGAGTATAGGTGATTGCGAAAATTCGTTTTGAAATTCCTACGTTGTAAAATTCGTTACGCAATTACCTACCTGATAAAGCAAAAAAAGAGCAGTTATGCCGGACCTTTTTCCCTCAAGTACCAGAGAGAAAAGGATTCTTCACATCTGCCCTTTTCACACATTCTCCTAGAATGTAATCTCCTTCTTTTCCTTTAAAAGCTTACCACCATGTATAAGCTGGATAATACCGATTGTAATACCGCCCACAATCAGTAAAACACCAAATGCAATATTCCAGGCACCCACATTCTTCATTGTCTTGTAAACCTTTTCACTCATAGCATAACCTCCATTATAATACGCTTTCTAATCTGTCTTTCGTGTTCTGAAAATATTCATTTTCCTTTGCCAAAATACACATTATCTGATGAAAACAAGTCCGCTTATTCTGCGCCATACTGTTCATAGTAAGCATCAATGGAAGCCTTTAGGGCATCATCAATAATAACCTTTCCTTTATATGGCTTATTGTATAAATGCTCTACAACCTCTGCCATGGTTACAATTGCTGTGGTCTTAAAACCGTACTTTTCCTCAATCTCTTTCAGAGCGGATTTGCTGCCCTGACCTCTTTCCATACGGTCTACAGAAACAACCATTCCAACTACACTCACATCACCCTGTGCCTTGATAATCGGCAGTGTCTCCTCAATGGAAGTTCCGGCAGTTGTAACATCTTCAATAATCACTACCCGGTCTCCATCTTCAATCGGACTTCCGAGAAGAATACCCTTGTCACCATGATCCTTTACTTCTTTCCGATTAGAACAATACTTAATATCCTCGTCAAACTCTTCTGCAATTGCCACTGTCGTTGCCACAGTAAGCGGAATTCCCTTATATGCAGGTCCAAATAACACATCAAAATCCATACCAAACTCTGTATTGATTGCTTCTGCATAGTATTCACCAAGTCTCTTTAACTGAGAACCGGTACGGTAAAAACCGGTATTGACAAAAAATGGTGTCTTTCGTCCGCTTTTGGTTACAAAATCACCAAATTTCAATACGTTGCAATCAATCATAAACTCGATAAATTCTTTCTTGTACTGTTCCATTCCTATCATTAACCTCCTATCATCAAGGCTTGACGCCTTTCTGTTCCCTTTTGCATGCTTTCTTCATCCGCTCCACTATATCAAGCGGAGAAAAACATCAACTATGTTCCTTATTCTACCATAAACACCTGTACATATCAACCATGAACATCCTATCCGCGCATCGATTAAAAGTTGTTACTTTTATTCCACACATTCCAAAATCTTCTGCCATGCCTGCATTGTTTCCTCATCCTCCAGCCCTTCTGCTACTTCCTTTACCTCCTGCTCCAGCTCTTCCCGATTGGAAATTTTACCGGGAACCCCTGCTGCATCCAGCTTTTCCACCAGATATGCTATATATTTTATATCACGATGCCCCTCCGACATATCAGCATCCCAAAACGCTTCTGAATAATCACCATAAAGACCAAACAACTTTATTCTGCAAAATCCAAACTGCAGTGTAAGCTGGGGACTTCCAAACGATGTATGTACCTCGTATCCAGTGGCATCTTTGTAATCATACGACATTTCCATAAAACCCGCTTTCGCCTCTGTATGTTCTTCGTAGAACGTAACAGAACCATTCACTTCTATATAAGCAAGAATCCCCACAACCAAAAAGGGCATCACCAGCCTCCACCAATCTACCTTTCCCTTTCTTCGAATCTGCTCAACTGCCGCAACAAAAGAGTCCAGACACTGATATGGCACCCCATACATCAGGCACATACATACACATGAAAGAAAGGATATTCTCCGGTATGCAATCACGTCTGTCAGCAGCTGATTTCTTCCTATAATTTGTACAAAAAAACAACAATGCACAATGATAATTACAACACAACAGATTACTTTATATTTCATATACTGTTTATTATCTGACTTAACCTCTTTCGTTTTTTCCCACTGTACTTTTTCCCTATTATTTCCCAATATATATTTCTGTCTTCTCTTTTCAAATAACCTGGCAAGGCAAAAACCAATAAAAAGTCCAGCTATCATCAAAACCGCCCCTGCTATCCATGAAATCAGAACATAACCGGTCTGATCCCAGGTCTTTGGCCATGCTACTTCTGTGACGCTATCTCCCTGCACGATTTCACTTTTCATATTGGCAACCAACACAGTCAAGACATTCAAAACAAACCATATAACTTCCATCCATTTAATATACCCAAGTATTTTTTTCCATATCACCCTATAATACTCTTTCCACTCCAAAGGCATATAACACACAACCCATGAAATTGCCTGCCGTTCTTTTCTGCTTATATTGCCAACCTTCAAGTATATATTTGTAATCATCCAGCCACTATAACATTCATAACAAAACAAGGATCCCAGAACAGTAATATGCATCACCATATCGAAAGGACGAAACCCAATCAGGCAAAGAATAACCCATCCTATTACAAGGATTATATATCCTACTACCATACCCAAAATTTCCTGCCACCGTTCACCCGGATTATACTTTTCCATCCGCTTCGCATACTGCTCCAGCTTTGAAAGCTCCCTCTTTTTTCCACTCATTTACATTCCCTCCTCTCGTTTTTCATATGTTCGAAAACAACAAATTTTCCAACAAAACAGCCAGACAACATGCAATTATAAATATCGCACAGATAAAGCAGAAAACTGACTCAACTTTTCTCCCTTTTTTATGATAAAGAATACCGCCTATAACATTCTGAATTCCCAATAAAAAAATAACAATCCCAAACTTTTTACTTTCCCAATCACATATGAGATCACATATTACTAAAAATAATATTATAAAAGAAAGGAGAATCTGAGCAACATGCAAAACCCGTTCCATTGTGCCCATTTTTTTCCAGTTTTCAGCTATCTGTCCAATCCACTTTCCAAAACCTGACTGTTTCTCCCTCTTATGCTTTTTCTTCTGATATTTTTCTTTATCCTCTCTTTCATCACGCATATCATATCCGGTTCTTTTATCCTCATAAAACGATTTTAATAGCTTTGAAAAAAATATTTGTCCTGTCCTATAAAACAGTATCAAACAGGCTATCTGAATGATAAACCAGATCAGTTTACCCATAGAAGGAATTGCCGGCATCAGCCTCCTTTGTCCGGCTATCTTTGGAATCTCCACTAACAGTTCCACAAGAAACATCAGAACAGAAAGTGGTATAATTCGGTTGAAATTCTTTCGAAAACGCTGTTTCAGCAGAATCAACAATTCTTCCACATCAATAGGCATATCTGCAAAATGTGGCACCAGAGTCTGTCCTGTTTTCCCATCCTTTCCACTTACAATCAGGTATCTTCCATCAAACATAATTCCCACAAAAAATGAAAACGATATATGTATAGATATAAAAAAAACAACTGCCGCTGCTTTGGAAAACCAATCCTTCCACACATCAAACATATCTCCTAGCATAAACATAAACTGTATAAAATAAAGTGTTACAACTGCCAATATACAAGCAATCTTCCACACCCGGCTCATTTTGCTGACAGCATCTAAAAACCGTTCTGTCTTTGATAATTTCTTTTTTTCTCTATCTTTCCTGCCATCCGGGCTTTTTCTTTCATTTCCCTTTTCCTTCTGTATCTTTCTATTCTTCTCTTCCATATTATTTTTCCTCATCCAGTTCCATCATCAAGTCTGCCAGTTCCATCTCACCATACCGATCAACCATTTCTTCCCGGTCTAGAAATGCAAGCTGTTCTCCGTCCTTCATCACTAAAATGTAATCTGCCACCTCATCTAATTCACTGGTCAAATGGGTTGCCAATATGACACTCATTTCTTCTTTTCCAATTAAAGTAAGCAAAAGCTCCATCCACTCTACTCTGGCATGAGGGTCAAGACTTGCTGTCGGCTCATCTAAAAGCAAAAGCTCCGGCTTTCTTGCAAGGGCAAAGGCTAACTGGAATTTCCGTTTCTGCCCGGTAGATAAATCGTCATAACAAAGTTCAAGGTCTCCCACCCTAAACCCAAACTGTACCATATACTTTCTCCACAAAGCTTCGTCATATTCATCATATAAAATACCAAACAGGCGTACATTTTCCACCAGTGTCCTGTATAACAAAAATTCACAATCGTCCGATACCATTGCCACCTTTTGCATAATTTCATTTTTATGGGCAGAAACTTCCTCCCCATGAAAGGTTACACTGCCCCCGTCAGGAATATAAACACCACAAAGCAGGTTCATCAGTGTTGATTTGCCGGAACCGTTAAAACCCAGAAGCCCCATAAGATATCCTTTTTCCAGCTTGAAGTTAATGTTATGTAAACCAAATATTTTCTCGTATCCTTTTGTTCCCTTCTTCTTTCTATACCATTTTTCTTTCTTCTTATATGAAAATTCCAAATTCTTTACTTCTAACATCTTTCATCCTCCCATAAAATATCAATCATGTCATATACATCCTGCTTACTAAGCTCTGCCTCTTTACAAAGCTTCAGCACAGCATCTAACTGCTGTTCCAATCCCTGGACCTTCTTTTCTGCCAAATATGCCGTATCCGGATTGTCTACATAAAAACCCTTTCCTGCCACAGAATAGATAAGTCCTTCCTTTTCCAGCTCTTCATAAGCCCGCTTTGTGGTAATCACACTAATCTTTAAATCCCCTGCCAGTGCACGAATGGAAGGCAGCGGTTCCCCCTCTTTCAGGTGCTTCGCCACAATATCGTCCTTAATCTGATTCTTAATCTGTTCATAAATCGGTATGCTGCTTTTTGACTGTATATTTATATTCATTGTCCACCATCCTTTGCGTTATAATCACCCATTCCGGTTACCTCAAGCATACTTTTTCTGCACTTTACAAAACTGACTCCATTTATAATAAGAATTACCATTTCAACCAAAAGATTTTCCCGCATTACTTTTATCGTATTCTCCCCCCATACACTATTCTCACTGTTTCCTATTAAAACTGTGATTGGAAGCGCATATATCAGCAATAACAAGAACAATTCTTTTGCTATCTCATATAACCATCTCGTCGCTTTGGGTAAACATTGTTCACAAAAATACTTTTTTTCTATTTTTCGATATCCTGCATTCTCCGATACAAACCTCCGAATATAACTCTGCATCAGAAAAATTAATACAACAATTCCAGTAAAAATAAATCCATACCAAAAACGAAATATCATTTCCTTTCGCGCCACTGCAAGATACAGTGTACAGGCAGCTCCGGCAAAAAGCATTCCACCTGCTTTCATTGCCGTCATAATCCCTGCTTTTTTCTCCACATATCTTCCATATTCCTTCTGGTCAAAGGGAAGAAATGCTGTAATCTCCGGTGTTTTGTTCATTTTCCCTTTCCAGCTGTCAAACAGCAGAAATAATATAGCCATTAACAACATCCCACAAAACGGAGAATGCAGACCGTTTCCAAAGGCAAAGCCACAAAAGCAAACAGCCGGAAAGAAAATATCTCCATATGTAATCCGAATCCATTGCCAAATCTGTCTATTCCAAGTCTGTTTCATCTATCCCACTCCTTCCTGAAAGCCTCCGAACCCATCCTTCGTTCTTCCACATAATACATAATTTCCTTTAAACCAGCTCTCCGGCAGTCTTTCCGTATTCTCTCCGGCAGCTGTTCTACCAATCCCATTCCGTTAAGCAGATACTCTTTATGGGTTTCTCTTATCCTTTTACCAATGATTTGAACGTCACACATATTCTCATGGAGAACATCTAATGGTTCTTCCCCGTTATACAACAGATATTGGTCAGATAAATTTTCCATACTGCCGAAAAATCTCTGCTCTCCTTCTTCTATCCAAAGAATATAATCTGCCATATTCTCTATCTCTTCTACCAAATGTGTCACAAAAATAATGCTCTTATCCCCTTCAGAAATCAGCTCCCTCATAGTATCATACAAAACCTTTCGAAACTTCACATCCAGATTGCCTGCCGGCTCGTCCATTATATACAAAACCGCCTCATAAGACTGTGCAAATGCCAGCTGCAGTTTAATCCGTTCTCCTGTAGAAAGCTTCCCCACAAGCTTTGTTTCCGAAATTCCATATTCCCTGCAATACGCCAGATACCTCTTCAAATCAAATCCTTCATAAAAGCTGCCATAAAATTCTCCCGTCTTCTTCACAGATAAATTCATATCAAAGGGACATTCATTTAATACATAAGCAATCCTTTGCTTATACCCATACCCCTCTGACTTCACCGAATACCCTTCCACATAAATATCTCCTTTGTTCGCTGCCATTTTCCTCGCTTCAGATGTATTCTGCCTGTAATCCTCCCCATGATTATACAGCTTATAGCTGCCAAGCATGGTTCTCACCAATGTAGATTTTCCTGCACCATTGCACCCGATTACCGCCATAATGTACCCCGGTTCTAACTTAAAATGGATGTCCCGCAAAGCAAAACTTCCAATCCATTTTGTAATATGGTCACATTCTATTATATACTCCATCCCTATCTTCCTCCCTGTGCGATACCATCCGCTCACACGCAATATCGTATACGTATTCTTTCCTTTTATATACACAGTATATACAGTTATATACGCATTGTCAATATACACTTTAAATTTAGACAAATGCAAACAAAATAAGGTTACTATTTTATCGAATCGGGAGCGTCCGCCTGACCAAACCAGTGAACAGTAACAAAATAAGACCGGCAGCCAATATGACTGTCGGTCTCATACTAATTTCTATTACTTTCCCAAATTTAAAACTCTAAGCAGCAAGTTTTTCCGCTGCATATTCGCGCCCTTCCTTCGGTACATCAATACAATACTGCTTTTTCATATTCGTAATCTGCAGTTCTCCCATTTTCCGGCTTTCCAACATACAAAATGCAGATAGGATTTTTTCAATTTTATCCGCCTCCATATCCGATTCCAGGCAAAGAATCTCTTTCAAATCCTCACCAGAATAATACACCTTTAAATGTTCTGACTGATATCCCACCTTTTCCTGCCACTTGGAAATAACTTCTACCAGATGACATTCCAGCAAACTGCACCACTGTCTAATCTGTTCCATTTCCTGAGCTACCATTTCTTTTATCTGTTTCTTTTCCATTTTTCTCACTCCTTGTCTGCCAATCCACATTCACGTTCTTAACATCAGATAAGTCCACAGAACTTTCATAACAAAAAAATGACAGACAATCCATCCTAAAGACTTCTTTGTCTGTCATTTCGTACTCAGTATAATCGAAACAACTGCTCCTTGCAATAGATATCGATATACTTTGAAAAATATAAAGCAATTTTATTCATTCACCTTATAATCTTTAGCCAGTCCATATCCATTTTACTTTCCCGCAATCTTTACAATCCTAATTTCTATTTTACACATCCGATAATCTCGTTGATATCTTCAATTCCCTTTTCCTTCATGAATTTCTCTATACCTTCAATAATCTTTACCGTTGTATATGGATCATGGAAATTCGCAGTACCAACAGATACCATTGTTGCGCCTGCCATCATAAACTCAATGGCATCTTCATAATTCATGATGCCCCCCATTCCAATAATCGGAAGTTTTACTGCATTTGCTACCTGATATACCATACGTACTGCCACCGGCTTAATTGCAGGACCGGAAAGTCCTCCTGTCTTATTGGCAATTGCAAAATTACGACGGTTAATATCAATCTTCATACCGGTTAACGTATTGATCAAAGACAATGCATCCGCTCCACCAGCTTCTGCCGCCTTCGCCATAACTGTAATATCTGTTACATTCGGACTTAATTTCATAATCACAGGCTGCTTTGCCTTTGCCTTTACCGCTTTTGTAATCTGCTCTAACGCCTTTGGATCCTGTCCAAAAGCGATTCCACCTTCTTTTACATTCGGACAGGACACATTAATCTCAAGCATGTCCACATCCTCATCTGCCAAACGTTCTACCACTTCAACATAGTCCGCCTCTGACTTACCACAGACATTCACAATAATATTGGTATCATATTGTCTAAGAAATGGGATATCTCTTTTGCAAAACACATCAATTCCCGGATTCTGCAGACCCACCGCATTCATCATACCACCATAGGTTTCTGCAATACGTGGAGTTGGATTTCCAGGCCATGGAATATTGGCAACACCTTTCGTTGTCACTGCACCAAGCTTAGATAAATCCACAAAATCACCATATTCTGCACCTGAACCAAAGGTTCCGGAAGCTACCGTCACCGGATTCTTAAATTCTACACCTGCAACCTTTACAGACAAATTCATTACAGCTCCACCTCCCTTGCATCAAACACAGGACCATCCTTGCAAATCCGTTTATTATGCACATGGCTGTGGTCATCCACTTCCTTAGACTGACAAACACATGCCAAACATGCACCAATGCCACATGCCATTTTCTCTTCCAAAGAAAGCTGTGCTTCTATATCATTCGCGATAGCGTACTCTTTAATGGCACGAAGCATCGGAGTCGGTCCACAGGCATAGATAATATCTCCCTCAATACCATATTCCTTAATGGCATCTAATACATTACCCTTCACACCGGTCTTGCCATCTTCGCTTGCTGCATACACATTGCCATATTTCTCCAAATCTTCCATTAAGAAAGTCTCATCCCGGAAACCTGCCACAATGCTCTTTTCACATTTTAATTCCTTTGCAAGCTGCAGCATCGGTGGAATCCCGATACCACCACCAATTAAAATTGCTTTTTTATCTTTTTTCTCAAATCCGTTCCCTAAAGGTCCCATAACCTCTACCGTATCATCTGCCCTTAAGCCCGAAAACTCCTTCGTTCCAAAACCCACGACGCGATATACCATACGAATCGTTCCCGTTACTTTTTCTACCTCACAAAGACTAATCGGTCTTGGAAGCAGCTTCGAACCATCTTTTGAATACACAGACACAAACTGTCCTGCTTTTGCCTGCCCTGCAATCTCCGGTGCATATAAAACTAAACTGTATATGTCACTGGCAAGCTGTTCCTGGCGTTTTACCACTGCCTTGATTTTTGCTGCACTCATATATTTTCTCCTTATCTTCTTGCAATTGCTCCTGTAATATCCTCAATCATATCTACCACTGCCTGACGGGATGCATCCGCAAAATTCTCGGCACCAAACTTTGCATACTTGTCCTGCTTATATGCAGCAATAATCCCCCTGGAAGAATTGACAATTGCTCCAAGTCCGTCTGCATTAAAGTAATGTACCAAATCTTCAGCCTTACCACCCTGTGCTCCATAGCCCGGCACTAAAATGTAAGTCTTTGGCATTAACTTACGAAGCACTTTACCCATCTCCGGATAAGTTGCACCAACCACACAACCCACATTGCTGTAAGTATCGCCCATGCACTCTTCGCCCCATTCAACAACCTTTCTTGCCACAAGCTCATACAACGGTGTACCATCCACTAACTGATCCTGAAATTCACCTGAGGAAGGATTTGATGTCTTAACCAGAACAAAGATACCTTTATTATTCTCCTTACATACATCTACAAATGGTTTTACACCATCCGAACCAAGATAAGGATTGACCGTTACAAAATCCTCAGAGAATCCGGAAAATGTGTTATTTCCAACCTGAACCTTACCAATATGTCCTACAGCATAAGCAGTTGAAGTAGAACCGATATCACCACGCTTAATGTCTCCAATTACAACCAGACCCTTTTCTTTACAATATGCACAGGTCTTTTCAAATGCCATAAGTCCCGGAATCCCAAACTGTTCATACATAGCAATCTGAGGCTTTACTGCCGGTATTAAATCATAAGTAGCATCAACAATTGCTTTGTTAAACTGCCAGATTGCCTCAGCCGCACCTTCTAAGGTCTCCCCATACTGCTCAAATGCTGCTTTCTTAATATGTTCCGGTACATAAGAAAGCATCGGGTCAAGTCCCACTACCACCGGTGCATTCAAATCTGATATTTTCTTTACTAATGTATTAATCATAACGTCCTCCTAAATTCTTGTCTCATTCGACATACTTAAACTTATTATAAAGCTTTTTCGCTTATACTGCAAACCCTAATTCGCAATGTTACTGTAACCCTTTTAAATGACGTTTGGCACAAGGATAATCTCCTTTAATTTCAATTGCTTTTTCATAATATCCTTTCGCATCCTCCCTGCGTCCTTCTAATTCCGCAATCAAACCCATTGCAAAATAATATTCAAAACATGCACAAGTCTCGCAGGTAACGCAAACATGACTTTCTTTCATTTTCGCAAGGTACTTTTCAGCTTCCCGCAGTCTTCCTGCACAAATATGCATAATTGCCACATCATAGGCATACATCGGCAAATATCTCCGATCGGACAAAAACTCTTCCTGACCACCATGCCGCTTTAAAAAGTCCTTAATAAAAGCATCTGCATACTTCTTTGTCTGTTCTTTATCCCCTTTTTCAAACATAACCGTAGCCATCGTAAAATAAGCATGATGACTGGACAAATCATTCTTCTTCCTATATGAGAAAAGTTTCAAAAGCACCTTTTCTGCTTTCTCTATCTCCCCTTCATCCCGATAATACTCTGCCACATTTTCTATAGATGAGATATCGCATGGTTCTTTTAGTTTAAAGTATACCTTTTCAATATTTTCATACCACTTTTTAGCATTTACCGTATCACCCATCAAACGATAAATGCTTCCTAAATCATCATAGTATTCCAGCAGTCTTTCACAGTCTCCCTGCTGCTCCTCTTTCAAAAACATTTTGATTACCATGCCATCCTTCATAATACCAAGCCGTTTTTGACAATCTTTAATTTGTGTTTTATAGTAACCAATTGCTTTTTCATAGTCACCCATTTTAACCCAAAGCTTCGCTATCTCTTTTCGCATGCTCATGGCCTTAGGCCGGAGCCGCAAAACCTCTTCATAGGCATGAATGGCTTTTTTATACTCCTTTTTAATGGCATAGCACTCTGCAAGATTCAGATATGGTAAATGATCCTTATCCGGTTCCATTGCAATCACTTTTTCAAGTGGTTCAATAGCCTCATCAATACGACGCAGCTTCAGCAATGCACATCCCAAATTGTTATACGCATAATAAGCATCTGGATCCAGCTTTATCGCTTCCTTGCAATCCTCTACTGCCTTTTCTAACTCATATAAATCAATATAGAGATTCCCCCTCTCCACATATCCTTCTGCAGTTCCGGTTAATTCAATCATACGGGTAGCATATTCAATTTCCTTTTTACAAAGTCCCAAATCCCGTCTCTCATTGCTCAGATAACTATATATATACATTAATCTACGGATTGCCGGCACAAAATTACAATTCTCCATCAAAATCATGCGGTAGCATTCCAATGCCTTATCCGTATTTTCCATTCGTTCGTAGCAATTTCCAAGCTTCAATCGATAATGCAGATTCTTTGGTTCCGTTTCAATAAGCTTTCTGCAGGTTTCTAACGCCTCCTCATGCCGATTCTCTCTTGCTAAAATATCCGCCTTGAGCTGCAAGATTCCGGATGTTTCCGGATACTTTTCAAGATAATCATCCACGATTTCTAATGCCTTTTGAGGTAAATCCAAATCCCAATAGAGAATCGCCAGCTCACGCTCCAAATCCGAAGGCTCTATCAAATCACTGCCTTCCTCCTCCGGACGAGTACGAATCTGTTCCATTAACTGTTCCAACTCGTCAATTGCCTTTCTTACATTCTCCGGTGAAAAATCTTTATAATGGAGACATTTTATTTGAAAGAGCTTTAATCCATCACTTTCTAATCCTGCCTCTTTTCCATCTGAAATTATATTTTCTACATCATCATACTGTTCAAACGCCATAAATACTTCCGCTGCCAGAACATACGGCACAGAATAGCCAGGATAAATATCCTTACATATGAAATAATCATCAATGACTTCTTTCGCATTTTTCAACTCATAATTCGCCCGTTGACGATGTACGTATGCCGGATAAAAACCTCTGTCTTTTTCAATAATCTCATCACACATCTGAATACAGTCATCATATTTTTTTTGCGCCAGATAAAATCTTGCCAACTGCTCCATGTAAGACAACTTTACCAAAGTATTATGTTCCTCTGAAATTGCTTTACGAATATACTCTGCCGCACTATCCAGTTGTTCCTCTAACCGGGACATTTCAGCCCCCGTTCCTCTTTCCTGCTGTTTTTTGTCCTTTTGAAGCAGTGCTTCTCTCTCTTTAAACCCAAGTTCCCAAAGACAAATTCCGATGGAAAAATGAGCCAAAGATAAACGATTCTTTCTCTTTTGCATTTCCTTCGAACCATCCTCTGATGACTCTTCAATCAGCTTGAGCCACTTTTTTGTAAGAGGATATGCCTTTTCATAGTTCTCGTTCGCCAAATAAAGTCTGCAACGCAGATTAATATAGTCATAATCATCCGTCGCCTCCACCTTATCAAGAAGTTTGATCCCTTTTTCAAACTCTTTTTGCTGATAATAGCACCAGCCCAGCTTAAAACATAACTCCCGATTCGTATCAGCCGTTTTTTCATTATTAGAATCACCTTCAGATGCTTCCGTTTCAGACTGCAAATTCTCTTTCTCATTTACAAAAAGCTTACTCTCATAAATATGTACCAGTTCTTCATTAATTTCATCCAAAAACTGCATACATTCTGCATCCTGTACCCGTTCTTCTAAAATATCCTCCACCATCTCTTTGGCATCCTCCCCATTTCCTGCCAAAAAGACACAGCGTGCATTACCTAATGCTGCACTATAATTATCCGGGTCAGCCTCCAGCAGACTCTCATATACAGTTCTTGCCTTTTGAATCTCCCCATTTGCCAAAAGAGCCTCTGCATAAATTCGCTCAATGTATGAATTATCCGAGTATTCAAAATCAAGCTCTTCCATAATAGAAAGTGCTTTCTTTTTATCTGTTTCCTGCTTATCCTCTTCTTTCATAGTTCCTTCGCCATCTACAGCACTCTTTCTTTTCTTCTCTTCTATCTGTGCACGTCGAAGCAGATATCTCGCCTCTTCAACCTCTGTAAACGGATGTGTGATATCATATCGTTTTAATTCCTTTAAAAACCGCTCTACGGCTTCCATATCTCCCTCTTCAAAGGCATTCTTTTCCTCATAAAGCGTTCCAATATAATCATCTACATGGGAATCCGTCTTGCCATCAAATAGGTTAAAATCTATAAAATTCGGACGCTTAATCTGCCACATTACATAATCTAAATAATTTTCTGGAAACTTCTCTTTTAACTGCTGATAATTATCCTCATAATGAAATCTCTTGTCTACTAACTGCCAAATCGGCTGTGGCATATAGGAATGAGACATAAAATACACCAAAAGCTTTTCCGCTGCTTCAAGCTCCATATCCAAATCATCACAGACCGGATCATGTAAAATCCGAGTCCACAACTCCTCATCTTTTCGCTTCATAGCATCCTGATAGATCAAGTCAACACGCTCTATCCATTCATCAATTTCATCTTTCTTTCCATACGCATACGTACTTTCCCCGGCACCGTCAACATCACAATTCTCCGGCTCGCTGGCATACTCCAACGCCTCTTCATAAGCACGTCGCAATTCCTTAAATCCTTCTTCATCATCCTCTGGGTTTACATAACGTAACTTTTGTCTGTATGCCCTGCGAATTTCTTCTTCGTCTTTCGTCTTTTCAATCTCCAATATTTTCCAAATCATACATAACCTCCGCGTTATCCTATACATTCCATTTTTCATATATTCTTTATTACAATTACAATATCACTATAATATCCCATATTGCACACATAATCAAATGATACTTTTGCAATTAACGGGTTACTTTCTACACTTTTGCCAATTGACAGCTTTGTATTTGATAAAATTCTTTTCCAGCCCTTGATTTTTACTGCAAAATCTACTATGCTAGACAAGAATAAATATGAAAGTCTGCGAGGTACTTTTTCGCACACCTTTCTAAAGAAAATACAGATTGTGAGGTATATGCAATGAACGAATTGAAACCAATCAAAGAAGGCAAAGTACGTGAGATTTATGACAACGGCGACAGTCTGATCATGGTTGCGACAGACCGCATCAGCTGTTTTGACGTAATCTTAAAAAACATCATCCACAAAAAAGGAACCGTTCTTACCCAGATGTCAAAATTCTGGTTTGACATGACATCTGACATTCTTCCAAATCATATGATTTCAGCAGATGTGAAGGATATGCCTGAATTTTTCCAGCAGGAAAAATATGACGGCAACAGTATGATGTGTAAGAAGCTCGAGATGCTTCCAATTGAATGTATCGTACGCGGCTACATTACAGGAAGCGGCTGGACAAGCTATAAAGAAAATGGTACCGTATGTGGTATTACATTGCCAGAGGGTCTGCAGGAATCTGACAAGCTTCCAGAGCCAATCTATACTCCATCTACCAAAGCAGAGATTGGTGACCACGACGAGAATATTTCCTTAGAGCGCAGCATTGAAGTATTAGAAAAACAATTTCCTGGGAAAGGTCAGGAATATGCTGAGAAGCTTCGTGACTATACAATTGCTCTTTATAAAAAATGTGCTGATTATGCCTTAACAAAGGGAATTATCATTGCAGATACCAAGTTTGAATTTGGTTTAGATGAAAATGGTAATATTGTATTAGGAGACGAGATGCTGACTCCGGATTCTTCCCGTTTCTGGCCTGCAAAGGGTTATGAGCCAGGTCACGGCCAGCCATCCTTCGACAAACAGTTTGCCCGTGATTGGTTAAAAGAAAATGAAGGCAAACATGATTGGGAGCTTCCGGAAGATATTGCCCAAAAGACCATTGATAAATATTTAGAAGCTTATGAAATGCTAACCGGAACAAAATTGAACGCATAATGTTTTTATGTAGGTAATTCCAACAGAATATCCTATATAAAAAAGTGTCTTCGACACTTCAACTCCCCTGCCCCTCAATCTTGAGGGGATTAGGGGTTTCTTTTTGTGCCATTTTCCCTCATAATAGTCTTATGAATATTTTACAAAAAATCTTTACCGACTATTATGAAGAAA
>JAQXLK010000242.1 GCA_029012085.1 Clostridiales bacterium | reverse complement strand
AGTGGATAACAATCGAAAAAAAGGCATTTATGAAATACTATCAACATTGTATTCATAAATGC
Source organism: Clostridiales bacterium (assembly GCA_029012085.1). Taxonomy (GTDB): domain Bacteria; phylum Bacillota; class Clostridia; order Lachnospirales; family Lachnospiraceae; genus CAG-590. The sequence goes on along the minus strand of JAQXLK010000242.1, from coordinate 2,249 downwards.
CAAAGATTATCCACGAAAAAATTTTTTGAAATTCAGCAATTTAGACAATGGTTATTTATGGGGTGTGTACAGTAACGTTGTTACTGTTTTCCTGTAAAATACATAATAAGATAAATGATACCAAGTACAATCAATATCGGAATTCCAAACGTAAAGAATATCCAAATAACACCTTTTAAAATACAAAAAACAAGTACCATGAAAAGCACCAAAATCAGTACATACAAAAGCTTTGCATACCATGCTCCGGGATCAAAATGAAATTCTTTATGCGAATCCGACGAATCTTTACCATAATACCCATCTTTTTTTCCCTTTTCCTGTCGTCTGACTTTCCTGGTTTTTCCATCCTCTGTATATTCTTCATCCACTGAACGCTCTCCTGTTTGTGCTGCAATAATGGAACGTGCAATAAGTGCCGGTTTCCCCAATGCTTCCACAGCCTCTTCTTCGGTCTGCCCTTTTCGTACACATTCATCAATATAGGAGTCATAATACCGATAAGAATCCATCATCGCTTCCGGTGTCACTTTTCCAGAAAGAGCAACCTTTAATTCATTCAAAAATTCCTGTTTTGTCATAGCAAGTTATTCTCCTCTCAAAACAAGCACACTGTATGTGCCTTCTCCAAACCTTTGCCAACTTACACTATTATATCGATAATTATCTTCGAATATAAACTGCATATCCTTTTCATTCACGTCATAATTTTCAATTACAGCTTCATAGCGGTTATGTCCATTTATAATTAATTCTTTATAGGCATGATCTTTATACAATAAAAAATCCCTAAAATACGAATCATTTTGTACGTAATAATTATAGGTCATATCTACTGCCTTCGGATAATCCTCTTTCTGCCATGTGTGACTTTTTTCCATTATATCATCTGTTACATTAAAATAGGGATGTAACGTATTCTCACCCTGATCCGGTGTGGGATCGTCCCACGTGGCATCTAAATGATACCATTTACCATCCAACTCCACTAAATTCCATGCATGATCCACACCATCAGCTGTTCCAATTACAAATTTTGTATTCATTCCCGCACATAGCATCATCAGCTGCATTGCTTCTGCATAACCATTGCATACAGCATCCTCATTCACTAGTGCGCCATATGCACGGTAAATATCACTTTCAGGAGGTTGTAATGTATTATCACTATACACACAATGCGTAACGAGATAATCATGAAATGCCAGCTCTTTCTCATAATCTGTCATATCATCTGTTAATTGTGTTGAAAAAATCTGTTTCAATACATTGTAAAGTTCCTTTGCTTTCACTTCTGTATCTGGTATTTTTTCTCCCCGTACAATTGCTGCATATGCATAATAATTCGTTGATTTTTTGATTGTTATTGTGACTTTTTTATAGGTATTACCGATTACCCCTACCTGCTGATAACTTTCACCACTTCCCAAAATTCCATCCACCGACGAATTAATCTGGTTAATTTCATTAATATTCATATTCTTCAAATAAATTGTAAAAGAATCCGTCCCCTTTAATATCTCTTCATCCAATCGTTTTGATACACTTTTTAAATCCGAATAAACATTGTCTTCCTTAAAATCCTGTTCCGTGATAGATGCTACTTTTTCCTGAAATGCCGGTACCTTAAGATATGCCACCATCACTAGTACCGTTATAACAAATATACAAAAAAATACACCTATGTTCTTTTTCATGCCATTCTCCCTATATACAGCCCAACTTTCGTTATCTTCCACATTGTAACATCGATATGTTATCCTTGCAAACCCAAATTTATTGGTTTAAAATATTTACCAAACAAAGCATACATGCAAAAGGAGGTTTTCCCATGTACAATAAAGAAATTCCCATCATACTTGCTTCCGCTTCTCCAAGACGTTGCGAGCTGATGAAACAGGCAGGTTTCGAATTCACAGTAATTCCATCAAACGTCAATGAACAGCTAGAAGAAGCTTCACCGGATAAATTAGTGGAGGAGCTTGCATTTTTAAAAGCTAATGATGTATACCAGCAGATTAAATCCGATTATAAAGGAAAAGATTTTATCGTAATCGGTGCAGACACCATTGTTTATTACGATAAAGAGGTTCTAGGCAAACCTGCCGACGAACAGGAAGCCTTTGATATGTTAAAAATGCTTTCCGACCGAACCCACCAAGTGTACACAGGAATTGCCATTATAGTAAAATCCAACGGTGAAAAACAGACACAGCTTCTCCACGAAAAAACAGATGTCACACTATACC
>JAQXLK010000241.1 GCA_029012085.1 Clostridiales bacterium | reverse complement strand
TCCCGCTCTTCTTTGCAGGCTGTTTGTAAAACTGTGCAGCATAATCAAAATAGGTTCTTAACTGGTATTGATTATTCAACCCTTTTACTGCATCGGTACGCTGTTTGATGAAATTCTCCAGCTTCACAATATATTCTTCTTTGGTAATGGAACCTTCCGCCACATAAGAAAGCCCTTTTTCCCAGCTTGCTGTAAGCTCCGGATTCAGCAGAGAACTTATGGAAGAAGCCACCACATCATGTATCATCTCTCCCATCAGAGTCGGTGTAATAATCTGGGTCTTTTTATTCAAATCTAAATATTTGTTATTCACAAGCTTTTTGATAATCTCCGCTCTCGTTGCAGAAGTTCCAATACCGCTTCCTTTAATCTGTGCACGCAGTTCTTCATCTTCTATAAGCTGTCCCGCATTTTCCATTGCAAGAATCAAAGTTCCTGAACTGTAACGCTTCGGTGGCGAAGTCTCTCCCTCTTTAATCTCAAAACCATTCAGGTTCAGTTTCACACCTTTTTTTAGCTGCATGGCAGCCTCCACCATGTCCTTTGAATACTTCTCTTCCTCTTCTTTTTTATTGCCAAAAGAATACACAGTAATTGGCAGATATCCTGGCTCCACCAACACCTTAAAATTCGCAAATAATTTTTCACCATTGCAATCTAAAGTAAGTGCTATTTTCTGATACACTGCCGGTGGATAGAAAATGCTTAAAAATCGCCTTACAATAATCTCGTAAACCTTCTTTGCCACATCATTCAGATTTCCAAAAGCACCTAACCCCTGACCGGTTGGTATGATTGCATAATGGTCTGTAATCTGCTTATCATTCACATACCGTGTTTTTGCAATATTTTTATAGTTTCCGCTTTGCAGAATATTTTCCGCGTAACCCTTCATAGCAGGAATGTTTTTTAAACCGGAAATATTTTTATAAATCTCCTTACTTACTGCTGTAGAAAGCACTCTCGCATCTGTTCTCGGATAGGTCACCATTTTCTTTTCATAAAGCTCCTGCACAATCTTTAGTGTCTGATCCGGGCTAATCTTAAACAACCTTGAACAATCATTTTGCAGCTCTGCAAGATTATAGAGTAACGGTGCATTCTTGTTCTCTTTTTTCTTCTCTGCCTTCTCAATCACAGCTGTCACACCGTCCACATCTGCCTTACGGTCAACCAGGTTCTGACTGCCGCCTTCTTCCGTGCCATCCTCTGTATTGGTGTTTTCTTTACCACCAGCTTTTTCTTCAAACACGGCTCTTCCTTCTGACATCTCTAACACAAGCTGTCTGGCATCCTTTTCTTCTTTAAATCCATTTTCCTTATATAGCAACGGCGAGTTAAAATACCTCGTTCCCTCAACTGCCTTCCATTCCGCATCAAAGGTTCCATCTGCCAGTGCAACATCTCCAACTACACGGTAAAATGGAGTCTTTACAAACTGTCGGATTTCCCGCTCTCTTCGCACAATCATCCCCAGCACACAGGTCATAACTCTTCCTACCGAAATAACACATTTATCTTTTCCAAGATAGTTCTTTACAGTATAACTATACTTTAGCGTCAGAATTCTTGAAAAATTAATTCCCATCAGATAATCTTCTTTCGCACGCAGATACGCAGATGCAGAAAGATTATCATATTCATGAATATCCTTTGCTTCCTTAATTCCTCGCAGAATCTCTTCCTCCGTCTGGGAATCGATCCACACTCTCTTCTTCGCTTTCGTATCCGGTACCTCTGCCATCTGATCTACTAACCGGTAAATATATTCTCCCTCGCGCCCGGAGTCTGTACATACATAGATGCATTCTACATCCTCTCTATTAAGCAGACCTTTCACAATATGAAACTGTTTTTCTACCCCGTCAATTACCTGATACTTAAACTGTTCCGGCAAAAATGGCAGCGTCTCCACCGTCCATTTTTTAAGGGCTGGATCATATTCCTCCGGATAGCTCATGGTCACCAGATGACCCACACACCAGGTCACAATACTGTCATTTGATTCAATATATCCATCCTTGCTGCCACCACTTATCTTAAGTGCCTTTGCAAACTCTCTGGCAACACTGGGTTTTTCCGCTATATATAAATTCTTCAAAATCTTACCTAACCTTTTCTATATAAATTCCTTCTCTGCACCAGACCATTTTAACTTGAAATCGTCAATTTGTAAATACGAGGCACTTTATACAAATTTCTTTCCGTAACCGTTCAGCGACAGGAAAAACTAAACGGTTACTACTACTTTTCACAATTTGCGAAAAACATATTTCTATGATATGATGTACCCATAAATGGGAAAATACATATAATAAGTACGGAACGTACTGAGTAAAGTACTCAGAAAGGTTGTGATTACATGCTGTCGTATGAAGAATATTTAAAAGCTCAAAAAATGGGACTAAAAGCTTTTAAGGCTGCCGCTTCGAAAGGACAATATCCTTATCTCCCAGTATTAGATGAAATATTATCCCACGTAGATATTGATGGTGAAGTGAGTCTTGGAACCATTAACATTCCGCTTGACCAGGTTGTGGGAACCAGTACTGCCGGAAGAACACAGGCATTTGCAAATAATTTTATGCCGCTTCTTGAATACAAATCTGAATTTGGCGGTAAATGGTCCCGTCTTCTTGACTATCAGATAAAAGAGGGAATTCATGATGCAGTTAAAGTATATGAATACATGAACCGCTATTATGTAGTGGAAGGTAACAAACGTGTCAGTGTATTAAAATACCTTGGGTGCCCAACCATTACCGCAGAAGTAACAAGGAAGGTTCCAAGACGTACCGACGACATTTCCAACCGTATTTATTATGAATTCATGGATTTTTATAAACTGACCCGGATTAACTATATTGAGTTTTCTAAACTGGGAAGCTACGACAAGCTTTTAGCAGCTGTTGGTAAAAATACAGAAGACGTATGGACGGACGATGAATGCATGGACTTCTCATCTTTCCATGTGGCATTTTATAAAGCCTTTAAAGAAAACGGCGGACTAAAATTAAATATCACTACTGGAGATGCGCTGCTCTTCTATCTTACCCTTTATCCATACAAAGAAGCAAAGGAAATGATAAGCAGCCAAATAAAAGCAAATCTGGAAAAAATATGGTCCGAAATCGTCCTGCTTGGCAGTGAAGACTCTGTAGAACTTTTGATGGATCCGACAGAAGAGAAGAAAATTGTAGATTCCATGCTCAATAAGATTATCACTACAAAGAAAAAGGTTGCCTTTGTCTATGATAAAGAACCTTCTGTTTCTGACTGGATTTATGGTCATGAATTAGGACGGCTGCACCTGAATGATGTTATGAGTGACATTATCGAGACAAAAGCATTTATCACCTCAACGGTTGGAGATACTGCCGAAGAGGATTTAGAAAAAATCTGCAAGGATGGATTTGATATCATTTTTACAGTAACTCCAAAGCTGATTAAGGCATGTCTTAAGGTTGCTGCTGCTCACCCGGATGTAAAGATACTAAACTGTGCATTAAACTCTTCCCACAAAACAGTACGTACTTACTACACCCGTATGTACGAAGCAAAATTTTTAACAGGACTGATTGCCGGTGCTATGTGTCCAAACGATAAAATTGGTTATATTGCAGACTACCCTATCTATGGTGCCACTGCCAATGTGAATGCATTTGCCCTGGGGGCACGAATGACAAATCCACGAGCACAGGTTTATCTTACCTGGTCTACGGTAAAGAATTTTGATATTGATAAATATTACAAAGAAAATGACATTACCTATATTTCAACACAGGAAATGATTACGCCTCAGGCAAACAGCAGGCAATACGGTCTCTATGTTGAACAGGATGACACACCAAGAAATCTTGCAGTGTCTATGTATCATTGGGGCGCTTTTTACGAAGAACTCATTAACAGTATCCTGCGTGGTTCCTGGAAAGTGGAAGAATCCGGTTCCGGTGAAACGAAAGCCCTTAACTACTGGTGGGGATTATCCGCCGGTGTCATTGATGTCATCTGCTCCGGAACTCTTCCAATCGGAATCAAAAAACTGGTGGAACTGGTTAAGCATGATATTACCCATGGACTATTCCATCCATTTACCGGTCCCCTTACCGACCAGGATGGAAATATTCGCTGCGATGATACCGATATATTAAAACCGGAGGATATCATTACCATGGATTGGCTGGTAGACAACGTAATCGGTACCATCCCAACCATTGACGTACTGCATAAAGAAGCACAACCGGTTGTTGAACTTCGCGGTCTTGATAATACCACAGAAAAAGGAGGAACCTCAGTGCTATGAAAATACTTCTACTTGCTGATGAAGAATCCAAGTACCTGTGGGACTATTTTGAAAAAAGTAAGTTAGACGGTATTGATTTGATTATCTCATGCGGAGATTTAAAACCGGCATATTTGTCCTTTTTAGCCACATTTTCCAAAGCACCAATACTCTATGTACATGGAAATCACGACGGAGTCTATGACAGGACTCCGCCGGAAGGTTGTATCAACATTGAGGACAATATATATGTCTACAAAGGGGTACGTATTTTAGGACTTGGAGGCTGTATGAATTACAATGATGGACCCCACCAGTATACCGAGAGACAAATGGAATCACGGATTCGCAAATTACAATTAAAATTATGGCGTCACAAAGGCTTTGATATTCTGGTTACCCACTCACCGGCCAGAAATATAAATGACGGCGAAGACCGTCCCCACATGGGATTTCAGGCTTTTCGAAAGCTGCTGGACAAATACATGCCAAAATACTTTGTGCATGGACATGTTCACTTAAATTATAGCTGGAATCAGCAGCGCGAATATATATACAATGAGCACACTACTGTAATCAATGCCTTTGAACGATATATATTAGATTACGAAGAATAGAATCCATGTACCTAAACATTTTTCATTCAAGCTAGAAACGATGAGAAACACGCTAATGTCTGCAATCAGACGCTTGGCGAGTTGCTTCACGTAAATAGAAAAAAGCTGTCAATGCGACAGCTTTTTTCTTACTCCTCTATTTCATTATACTTTTCTACCATATTATGAATGGCTCTCTGTAAATCCTCCAGATCATCCATATCTTCCACATCTTCCAGCTCGTCTAACATATCCTCCATGGCTTCCTTGACCTCCTGATCTGTCATGGAATCATCATACTCGATTCCATATTTGTTCATAACTTTTTTCAAAGCTGCGATATCTGCATCCACGGTCTCGCTGTCACCATCTATGTGAATCAACTCGTTACCATTCTCATCCTTGATATATACATTATCACCATCTACACGAATACGGATTCCCTCTTCTCCAAGCAAAGCATCCAAATCAGATAACGTATCGATTGTCTCAGCCGATATCGCCTTCGAAATATCACCCGCTGCACTCACAGCCGTATCCACAATACCAACTACACCAGCCAGAATAAACGCAATCATAAGCAGCACTGCAACTACCATAACACCAATGCTTACAAAGAATCCGATTAAAACATTTCTTTGTGACTTCTTAAATGTAGCATCCTCATCCGACACCTCCACTACCGGAACCAATTCCTGTCCACAATTTGAGCAGAACTTACTGTTACCATTTACCTGCTGCAGACATTTGGAACAGGTTACCTTTTTTGCATCATATCGTACACATAAGTATACAATCAGACCGACAAAACTTGGAACAAGGAGCACTACCATTGTCCATAAAATACCATTCATTCCCTTACTGGTTGCATCCCGGTACGTCCATACTCCTAATAAAATAACCATTGCCAATACTGCAATCGGAATTAAAACTCCCATAAAAATACTTGCTATTAAAGATCCTGCTATTGCCATCCTTTTTTCCTCCTGATTGTTTTTTATTTTTAATTCTTTTTAAAATAATTGTACTCGCATCAAATCATAAAATATGAGCACGCTTACGAAAATTCAGTTTCCATAGCCCAACAACTGTAATGAACCAGCTGACTGCGATTTGAAATACCGCCGCTGCCAATTCCATCTGTATAAAACCGGTAGACAGCATATGCACAAGATTTGGCATAATGCAATCTGTACTCTTCATACTAATAATCATATACAACAAAAAACTCATTGAAAATCCTGCCACCGCCAGGATTGTACTTAATACTGCCGGGAGCCACCAAAAGGAAATACTCTTTTCCTTCATTACTTCCCTACAGGCAATCTGGTTCCTTAAACGGATATTAATATCCTCCGGCACTTTTTCTTCGCTATATGCTGTTTTTAACATTTCATCTAATTCCATAGCCCTGCGCCTCCATTTCTTCCTTTAGCATTGTTCTTGCCTTATTCAACCGGCTCTTAACTGTGCCCTTCGGAATCTTTAATGTTTTAGCGATATCTTCCACTGGTAACTGTGCTGCATAGAATAGTAATACTACCTGTCTATGCTTGTCCGGAAGTTTTTCCACACACTTTTTTAATTGCGTAATCTCTTCCTTCTTCACAATTCCATCTAAAATATCACCCTCTGCCCGTATGTCTTCAAGCTGAACCCCTTCTTCTGACGATGAAATAGTAGGAGCAATGCGCTCTCTTCTTGCATACCGGCTCTTTTGGTTTCTCCATAGATTCATTGCAATGGACATAAGATATGCCTTCGGATTGCGTTCCATCGATATCCGTTTTTGTAATTCAAATGCCTTTAAAAAGGTCTGCTGGTAAAGATCCTCTGCGTCTTCCGGCTTGAAAGTAATACTTTTACAATAGCGGTACACGCTGTCACCAAACTGCTCCACCAGCAAGTCCATATCACTTGCGTTCATATATTTTCTCCTAAGATTTATGACATAGGCCCATGTCCGTCAGGGCTGTTTCATTACCCTCTACCTAGTATTGTTGCAAAATTAAATACGGTTCATTTTATTTTAAAAAAATGTATAATCTCATTTTATATCAAAATACCGGCCTTTGACAGATACAGCTTCTCCTATCGTTTCATTCCTCTCAACAGCTTCTTCACTTCATCGGTTGGAATCCTTGATTCTGTTATTTTCTGTATTCCTTTGTTAAAGGTTGCATCGTCCATTCTATTTTCCCTAATAAATTCCATCGTATGATGCGGGTACACACAAAAACACTCTGCAAGCAGCCACGATGCTGCCATGGATGCGTAATACCCCTCCCGAAATTCCCGGTTGATACTTTCCAATATCTGTTCTGTATAAAGCCCTGGCTTCTCTTCTCTTTTTTCTACATCCTGCATATCTACCATCCGAAGTCTAGAGATTTTCTTTCCCCCTTCATCACATTTTAACAAATGCTGCATCATAATAATAAGTGCCACCCGTACTTCAAATTCCTTGTCTGAATGAAGATAATCCTGAATAAACTCCCACGTACGTTCTCTGTCTTTTTGCAGCACCGTCATTCCCATAAATACACTGTCACACACTGACCAGTTGTCCACTCTCGGTATAAATGCAGCTATATATGGTAACGCTTCCTCTATGTCTTTGATTGCATAACTAATTACCATACCCCGAAGCATAATCTCCTCAAAATATTCATCCTCTTCTTCTAATGCATCTTTCCAGTTCCCCTTCGCGATTTGCTTTGCCAGCTTTCTAAGCTCAGGTAAACGTATTCCCAGCATATTGCTAACACCCGGTATCAATCCGGAAGAAAATTTCTGATATTCTGTTTCTGACATAGTAAGTAATTGTTCTCTTATATTTTTTCTCATATTCTGTTTCTCCTCATTCGACCTTGTTACTTCCCTTCTTTTTTATTATTTTTTCTTTCTTCTCTTATTTTTTTTATCTTAAAATAAACCCATGTATAAAATGTTATATAAACCACCTCAAGGATAATTGTAACCCATACCTCTACCGCTCCCTTTAAATCAAACACTACCATAGGAATTACCATCAAAACCACAATTGTAAACAACATACCAGAAGGACGCTGGATATATCCACCAATTCCATTACGCAAATTATTAATATCCATCGCAGTGAATGTAGATATAAACACTAAAAGTATTATAAACATTATTACTCTCCCTAACATTTTCCTCTCTTTCTCCCCTCATCTTTTTATTTTATATTACATAAAGATTCTATTTATTCAGGCAGCCCATTTCCTGTACACTCTTCCTGTTTCGTCTCTTAATATTTCCTAATGCAGGCTATACTGATTTCCTCTTCCTTAAATATCCGGCAAGCCAGCAATATCATCCTTAACATCAATTACTCCATCCGCTTTCGTTTATTCGAATTTTACTATATGTCACTATTTTTGACAACAATCATCACCAAACCTCCTATAACCCTCCTTTTCCATTCTCTTGCATAATGATAGCAAAACATGTTAATAGCATAAGGCTGTTGAAACTTAAAGTTTTCCTTGACATCCCCTCAGATGCTTCCTATAATCAAATCATAAGCATTGTGAAATCTATCCGGTATATGGAAACATACGTAGTGCAGACCGGAGTCTTTGGCATCTCGCCAACATTTTCACACTCTTTAACTAAATGTTGGCAGGCAGTCTCAGATGGATTTTAACAATGAAGACGGACTATATTACATATACTTCTACACAGATGGAACAAGGGGAGGTACGTCTGAGATTAAGGCAATGCTCAATTACATTAAAGAGAGTACGCAGGAAAATGTAACGAATGAGGCCACTAGGAAAATCCATGATTACGCAAATAAAGTTAAAGTTGAGCCGGAAGTGAGGGATGCGTATATGACATTTGAAGACAAAATCTATTATGAGAGAAAAGATGCCGCAAAAGAAGCTACTACCCTTGCAACTCTTAATACAAAAATTCAGGATATATGCGAATTATTGAAAGACTATGGTCCGATTCCCGACGAGTTAGTGAACAGACTAAGCAACGAGAAAGACATCTGTATCCTCACAAAATGGCTTAAATTAGCAGCAAAAGCAGACAGTATAGAGGAATTTACCAAGGCAATCAGTGAACAGGATTCCTAATTCTACTATAACTAAACTGTATAAACAATTACAAATTTCACAATACCTACCAAGTAAAAGACCGTGTCCGCAAGGTAAACACCTTTCGAACACGGTCTTTTTTCAGCGTATATTATAAACTTAAGAGATATCCTTCTTTTATACGTAGAATAACATATCCTCGTACTGTGGGAATGGCCAGTAGTCTTTATCAACCAAACCTTCAAGTACATCAGCTGGCTCTCTTACTTCGCTCATTGCAGCAAATACTTCATCATGGAAACATCTTGCAGCAGCTTCCATATTATCCTCTAATGCAAGTGCTTTTTCATCAAGCTCCTCAAGCTTCTTCACTGCAGCAGTCATCTTCTTAAGCTCTGCTGAAATAGAAGCTAAGATTTCCTCCTGAACAGACGTATCAACACCGATTGCCTTCAAATCTACAACACCCTTTGCCATATCTGCAGAGTATTCCATAACTGCAGGAATAATCTGTTTCTTTGCCATGTCAAGCATTGTCTTTGCTTCGATATTAATCTGCTTAGCATAGTTCTCATAATAAATCTCTGCACGGGAAAGCATCTCTGCTTTGCTAAGTACACCAAACTTCTCGAACATTGCAATGTTGTCTTCATCCTGGAATGCAGCAACTGCATCTACTAAACACTTGATGTTTGGAAGACCACGTCTCTCTGCCTCAGCAACCCACTCTTCAGAATATCCGTTACCATTGAAGATAATTCTCTTATGTTTTGCGATAAGCTCTTTAATCTTATCATGTACAGCCATATCAAAGTTATCAGCTTTCTCTAACTCATCTGCAATCTCACAAAGAGAATCTGCAACGATAGTATTCAAGATGATGTTTGGAGTAGCGATAGACTGGGTAGAACCAACCATACGGAACTCAAACTTATTACCGGTAAATGCAAATGGTGATGTACGGTTACGGTCTGTTGCATCCTGCATAAAGTTAGGAAGGGAAGCAACACCTGACTCATACTCCTTACCCTGTAATGAGCTTGTAGCCTCACCGGTTGTATCTAACTGTTTTAACACATCATCTAACTGTTCACCTAAGTATACAGAAATGATTGCTGGAGGTGCCTCATTTGCTCCTAATCTGTGATCATTTCCTGCTGAAGATGCAGATAATCTTAACAGGTCTGCATGCTCATCTACTGCCTTTAAGATAGCAACAAGAAATAATAAGAACTGCACATTTTCATGAGGTGTCTTACCTGGCTCTAACAGGTTGATTCCATCATCTGTTCCCATAGACCAGTTATTATGCTTACCGGAACCATTTACACCTGCAAATGGTTTCTCATGAAGCAAGCATGCAAGGCCATGACGGTCAGCCACACGCTTCATGGTCTCCATAATCAACTGATTGTGATCTGTTCCTACATTAGTTGTTCCATAGATTGGAGCTAACTCATGCTGACAAGGAGCAACCTCATTATGCTGTGTCTTTGCTGTAATTCCCAGCTTCCATAATTCAATATTCAAATCCTTCATGTAAGAAAGAACTCTTTCTCTTACAGTTCCAAAATAATGGTCATCCAATTCCTGTCCCTTTGGAGGCATTGCACCAAATAAAGTACGACCGGTAAGGATTAAGTCTTTACGCTTTGCATAATCCTCTTTATCAACTAAGAAGTACTCCTGCTCCGGTCCAACAGATGTTGTAACCTTTGTAGATGTTGTATTACCAAATAATCTTAAAATACGAAGTGCCTGCACATTAACGGCTTCCATAGAACGAAGTAATGGAATCTTCTTATCCAAAGCTTCACCAGTGTAAGAAGAAAATGCAGTTGGAATACATAAAATGGTACTTCCGTCTGGTGACTCTTTAATAAATGCAGGTGATGTACAATCCCAAGCTGTATATCCTCTAGCTTCATTAGTAGCACGAAGACCACCGGAAGGGAAAGAAGATGCATCCGGCTCACCCTTGATTAACTCTTTACCAGAGAACTCTAAGATTACCTTACCATCTGCTGTTGGACTGATAAAAGAATCATGCTTCTCTGCTGTGATACCAGTCATTGGCTGGAACCAGTGTGTATAGTGAGTTGCACCCTTTTCTACTGCCCAGTCCTTCATTGCATTTGCTACTGTATCAGCAATTGCCGGATTCAATTCTGTTCCTAACTCAATTGTTTTCTTTAATTCTTTATAAACATTCTTTGGCAGACGCTCTTTCATAACGGCGTCATTAAATACATTACTTCCAAAAACTTCTGTTACATTCACATTTTCACTCATAAGATAAATACTTCCTTTCCTTTTTCTTACTGCTGAATACAGATTCCCTCATGTTGCTTCATAAAAAAAGGGTATTCTCCTATCTGAGAACACCCTTGTCCTTAACATTATCTATATTCGCTTCGTTTGATAGTTGTAATATAAACCAATCAGTTAAAAAATGCAAGTGTTTTTTTCAGTTTTTTTACACTTTCTTTCATTTTCACTTAAATTATATAAGTTGTCAGCAGTTTTTTGTGAATTTTTACATATTTACACTTAATTCAGTAAAGTATAATATCATACGCATTTACTCTGTTACGATTATTTTGTTTTTACATCACCGTGTAATTATTCAGCTGGTTATCAACATCCCTCCCCGCATACATAACACGGATGACTGTTACAATTTCTGCATCTTTATTCGGAATATAAAATACCAGATAATTGTCAACAGGCATTACCCTTAATCCTCTGCTGTGCCACGGTTCTTTTTCATAAGGTCTGAATTTCTCTGGAAATTCCTCAAGCCCTATGATGTGTTCTTCTAACCTTTCAAGCTGTCCTGCCGCATTATCCGGTGAAAGCAATTCAAAAGCAATATACTCATATATTCCCCTTAAATCGGCATCGGCTTGACTGGTGGTAATCACCTCATAAATCATATATTGTAATCTTTACGAATATCAGCAAATGCCTGCCTTGCAGGTTTTGTTCTGCCTGCAACCATATCCGCATATCCTTTCTCCAGTTCCGCATTTAATTCTGCTTCAGTCATTTCTTCCATATTAATAGGTTTTGCCGTAGGTATTTTTACTTCAAAAGGAAGTCCCCTGTTTAAAATAATCTGTTTATAGAACATATTAATAGCATTGGATGCTGGAATACCAAGTGCTGACAAGATGCTTTCTGCCTGCTCTTTCACATCTGGCTCTATTCTTGCGTACAAATTAGCTGATTTTGTTGCCATAGTGTAACACTCCTTTCAAAAATCTTAGTGTCTCCTTTTCTAGCTATATTAT
>JAQXLK010000240.1 GCA_029012085.1 Clostridiales bacterium | reverse complement strand
CATAAACAAGTCTTCCAGATTCGGCTCTAACAACTCAATTCTTTGTATGTGAATGTGATTCTTTACTAAAATCTGCATCATTTCCATCATATCTTTTTCAGTTTTCTTCTCATAGAGAAGCTTTAAAGCGTTCTCTCGATTTGCGTCCCCACTCAGCGACAGGAAACGGTCAGCATCTTGCGGCTTGCAAAACTCAATTTCCAATCCACTTCCGCCTCGAGCACTTTTTACTTCTTCTAATGTTCCCTGTAATGCAATTTCTCCATTATGAAGAAATGCAATATTGTCACAGATGCGCTCTACATCTGACAAAATATGGGTAGAAAAAATAACGGTTGTCTCTTTTTTTACTGCCGCCAGGATTTCCAGGATCTCTTTTCTTCCAATCGGGTCTAATGCGGAAGTAGGTTCATCACAGATCAGCAGCTTTGGACTGTTAAACAATGCCTGAGCGATTCCAAGGCGCTGTTTCATTCCTCTTGAGAAGCCATGTATCCGCTTGTTTGCTTCCGAAAGACCTACCATTTCCAAAAGTTCTTCTGCTCTTCCCGCACTGTCTTCCTTAGACATTCCTGTAATACTGCCGCATAGCATGAGATACTCCCTTGGAGTCATGAATTCGTAGAATTCCGGAACATCAGGCAGATATCCAATATAACGGTTGGTCTCGTTCTGCCCATACCGGACCTTCGTTCCGTTGACAGTAATTTCACCGCTGTCCATATGCAGCAGGCCGAGTATCATTTTCATAGTTGTGGTCTTGCCGGCACCGTTCCTGCCGATAAACCCAAACACAGTGCCTTCAGGTACGCAGAAACTGATATCCTTCACAATCTGTCTGCTGCCAAAGGATTTGGACACATGAGATAATTCAAGCATGTTCATTATGCATCCTCTTTTCCTAAAACAAAGTAAAGTATCGGTCCGACAAAACTCATTCCCACAATGGATACAACCAGCCAAAGGGCTCTGCCTCCGCACTTATAACTTTTGTGTGATAAAATATGCCACAATGTATAGCCCAGTAATCCAAACTCCAGAATAATAAGCGGTATTAAAAATGGAAAAAACTCTTTTAGCTGATATAATTCTTCCAGCATAAATACTCCCCTTCCTTTTTTTGCCTGTTAAAGTTATATATTTTTACTTTTGCGGATAAGCTCTTCTTTCATGTCAGTAAATGCCTTTTCTTCTGATAATGCTGCAAAAGCCGGATGCTCGAATGCCTGAATGGCGCTGTTCCATATTACCTTTTTGTCTCGTGGAGGATTGCCGCCAAACTCCTGCTCCTGAATCCACTGATCCAGCTTAGGAAAATAGGAATCCCCGTGTAAAATAAGTCCATCTTTTGTCAGAAGGTTCTCTATAGCTTCAACAAAACCCCTCATGAACGAAACAGCCTTTTCTTTTTTCCCCTGTATGCAGTACATAATAGCTGCCTGATAGCGGAACAATGCCATGCAGTTTCCATTTAAATGTATTAAATCGTATGCTTCTGCAACCATATCTATACGCCGGATGGTTTCTTCACAAACTGCAAGATTATCACTGTGTATGGCGATGTATTCCGTCGACCATCCGACCAGGGCAACCACCTCGTTATACATATTAATTTGAGTAAAACTGTCTGCTTTCTCTAATTCTCCGGCTACCTGATATGCCTGAACCATAACACTGCCGCTCTGTCTTGCCGCACTAACCGGGTTTGCAATTTCTTTCAGGGATTCAATAACCTCTGGAGCCTTTCCAAGCTGCAATAAGGCCATGGCACGAAGTACTGCCGTCTCATTGCATATGCTGATTTCTTTGCAATCAGCCAGGATATGATCACATAGATGAAGAGCTTTTTCCAGTATCTCTTTTTGTTTCTCCTTATCTCCTGCCAGCATGAAATGGTTCAGATACAATAAAGTAACCTGATATAAGAAAGGATAGCAGCTGTAATACTCCTTTTCAGTTTTTCCCACTCTTTCTATCACATCGTCGAAGGCCTCTTCTGCAAATGCGGCAGTAAAATCCAGATAAATCTTTTGCATCTGCTCCTTACTAAGCTGTGGGGCATATCCCAGCAGCTCATCTATTGTTACGTCAAAAAAGGCTGCCAGCTGCGTAAGTAATAAAATATCAGGCATACTCTGCCTTGTCTCCCATTTGGAAACAGACGCCTTGGTTACACCAACAAAGTCTTCCAGCTGTTCCTGTGTAATCTTTTTATCATGGCGTAAACGTATAATGTTTTCGGCTAAATTCAAAGTACTCATAAAATAAACCTCCCTTTAATCATTATAATAATCAAAGGAAGGTTACAATTCAATGGATTAGAGAGATACTTCGCGATAAAAAATCAACTGACAGGAAACTTTTGACGTATGAATCCGGATATATGCCATCAGATATACCTATTGACATAGTAGGCAAATAGGTATATTATAACTCCAT
>JAQXLK010000239.1 GCA_029012085.1 Clostridiales bacterium | reverse complement strand
TTGGTTTTACAACAAGCCGGTGTGTCGGAATTGGCAGACGAGGCAGACTCAAAATCTGTTGATGGCAACATCGTATGGGTTCAAGTCCCATCACCGGCATAAAAAACTCCTTGTAATTACAAGGAGTTTTTTCTTTGTATTCTTCTTTCTAACGATACTGCTCGATGTTAAATTCTCTTACCACTCTTAACACAACACCTTTTGCAGTAAATTCATCATATCGGTTAGACGGAATTCGCTCACCAAATCCATTCAGTGGCTCTAAGTGCGTCTCAAAATATTTTCTTATATACAATCTGCCATTTTTATCAAAATATATCACAATATCATTATATTCAGGCGGACGTGTACAGGAACATATAAGGATATCATTCAAAAAATATATCGGTTCAAAATAATCAGACAGTATCTTAAGACCAAAATCCGCCTCTTCCTTCAAAACACTTGAATACTCTGAAATATCCAATGTTTCCACATAATAGTTTCCTCCATACATACCATCCTTCATATTACCAAGAGAACACAAGACCGGAATCACGTTTTTTCCCTCTTCCGAATGTTTTAAAGCCAAATCTTCTTCCATTTCAGAAAAATATTGAATTGCCCGAAGAGAATGTTCTGAAAAATGATGTATTCGTTTGTGAATCTCTCTTTCCGCTTCTGAATAGTAACTTCTTCCCACCAAATCGTCAATGGGCGAATCTAACACATCTGCAATCTTTATTACAGTGGATAATTTTATATCCTGCGACTTACCATATACCACCGACCGTAGGGTATCCTCTGATAAATCTGCCTGTAAAGCCAGCGAACTAAGTGTAATTTTCTTTTTCTGCAACTGTCCTCTTAAATTCTCTCTAAAAAACTGAATATTCATTTTTCTCCCCTATTTCTTTTTTGCTACCACAGCAAACCTTCCATCCTTAACATGATAAGCACATGTAGAAAGCGTAATCAGTTTATCACCATATTCCACCTCTACCCCTGTATCAATTAAAGACATATCCTTGATATGACTCACAAAATCCATAAATTCCTTCTCATCTCCTGCATTCACAAATTCATAATATTTGAATGCATCCTGGTCATCATCTAGTATCTGACCATAAAACATAGCTACCACTTCATACTCTCCATCCTCATAGATCGTATCAAACTGAAATGTTGTATGTTCCTTATAAAAATCTTCCTGCTCATATTGCAAAATATCGTGAAACATCGTTCCTGAATTCATATTATGTCCGTACACAATTACATTATCCGTTGGCAATTCCACATTACAATTTTCATCCACAAATGGAAGTCCTGCCGCTGAATATTTCTTTTCAAAATTCCGATGTATGTAAAATTCACCTCTCTCATCATCATTCGGTGTATACATAACCGGATAATCAATATGTGTATCTGCAATGGTAATCCAACCCAGGAAATCATGATTTTCCCGATACAGTTTTTCAAACTTTTTCTGTATCATAACACCATCCACATCCACCATTTGTGGCTTTTCGTTCTCTGTTTGGTCATCCTGTTGGAAATCACTTGTTCCAATCATGCCCGAAAGTTCAGAAATTGCAGACTCGCTTTTTGCACTGGCACCATAATAGTATGCCAGATACCCACCACAACCAACAGCAATCAATAGACAAATCGCTGCCAAAACGTTAGTAATTTTTTTCTTCATACCAATCTCCATTCTATATCCGAAAGAAAAAAGAAGCCAAAATCTCTTCTGACTTCTTCTCTCCTAAAAATACTTCTTAGATCCCCACAGATTACTCTGCTTTAAATCCTGGTATTCACTATATGCCTGCTCTAAAATCTGCTTCTCATTCGGAAACTTCAATAAATGATAGGCTTCATGAAACTTGTAATATCCGGAATCCATAAAGTACTCTTCCCTTTGAGGTTTGCTGTAATAGCTGTCAGCCATCATCAGATACCAATGTACATCTTTGTTTACAACATCGTACGCGGTATTAAAAGTATAATTACTCTTATTCACATATTTGATAATATGTGCACTCACTCCGGATTCTTCTTTTACCTCTCGAAGTGCCGTCTCCTTGTACTCTTCACCTTCTTCTACCGTTCCCTTTGGCAGAACCCAGCCTTCGTACTTATTCTTATAATTCTTATACAGTAACAACACCTTACCTCTGAAGATTACCACACCACCACAGCTAGTTGCTTCTATCATAGCTGTTCCTCCTATACTGTAGAATCTCACTCATATTATACGGAAATCCCACGCAACTTGGTGTGTTGCTTAATTAGTTAAAGTATATCAATATATACCAAAAAAGGCAAGGTAAAGTTATTAATTTTTCCATTTATATAACATAAACTTACTTATCTAACCCATTTTCATAATATGAATCAAATATTTTTCGTGCCGCAGCGGAAGCTTTTACTCCATTTACGTCAGATTCTTCTATCACAATACTTACAACAACATCCGGATTATCTACATTACTAAAACCAACAAACCAGGAAAGATCATGTTCTCCCTGTGCATATTCTGCTGTTCCCGTCTTTCCGGCTGCTTCATAAGGTGCACCTTCAAAATACGCAGCAGCCGTTCCTTCCGTCACAACCTTACGCATATATCCTGTAAGCGTCTCCACCTCTTTTGAAGTCATTAATGTGTCATAAGAAGAAGGTGAAAATTTCTTAATCCGTGTGCCCTTATAACTTTCGATGCTATCAATAAGATAAGGCTTCATCATAAGCCCGCCGTTTGCTATTGTAGACATAATCATAGCATTATGAAGTGGTGTTATCAGTGTATCACCTTGTCCAAATGCAGTCTGTGGAACATATCCACTATTTGACTTTCCATCTAAATAAAATTTACTATCCGCACTGGCATCCATATATGGCAATGACTTATTAAACAAAAAGCTCTCTAACATATCCCGCCATTCATCTAAATCAAGCTTTGTTCCAATATCCGCATAAGCCTGATTGCAGGAATTTGCCAAAGCACTGGCTAAATCCTCCTGCCCATGTGTCTTTCTTCCATAACAATGCACACTCACACTATTAAACACAGCATTCTCTGAAGCACAATTATAGCTATATTCGTCATATTTTCCCGGATATTGCCGCATATATGCTAATGTTGTCAACACCTTAAATGTTGAACCGGGAGCATACAAACCCTGTGAAGCACGATTTAGCAGCACGGAACTTGTAGAGTTTTCACTGTTTGCTTCTTCCCAGACTGCATCTATCTTATTAGGATTAAAATCCGGTTTCGACACCATTGCCAGAATCTTACCGGTATCCGGTTCCATTACAACAACCGCTCCGTCTGCTCCACCTAAAGCATCATACGCAGTTTTTTGCAGTTCATAATTCACCGTAGATACAACGGTATCTCCTTCATTCTTTTCTTCCCGTAATGTATTTACCAGACGTTCTAAAATATTACAATGACTTTCCGTTAAATGATAATTTCCAATCCTTTCAATTCCAGCCTTGGTATATTTTGAATATCCTACGACATGTGCAAAAAGATTATCATATGGATACTGCCGGTTATCCGTATCTCCGGTTGCAACCACTTTTCCGTCACTGGTTTTAATATTTCCACGATTTACATTCTCTGCATAACTGTCAAGACGTGGATTTGCAGAATTTGCAATAACTTCATCACTATCCACGACCATAAAATGCACAATATATGCCATCATACCAATTACAATAAATGCACAAATGTAAGCAAATCCAATGATTGGTCTGTTCATTCTGTCATTAATTTTATCTATCTTTTCTTCTTTTTCTAAAAACGCCTGCTGCTCCGGAGTAAGCAATGCCGGATTCACCGGTTTCTTTTTATGCTCTTTTCGTTTTCCCGGAAGTCTGCCTTGCGATTTCTTCAATTTCACTTCGTTCTTCTTCAATTTTCTTAGCCTCTTTATTTTCAATTGTACTAATTCCCTGCATGATTGCAAACATGACAACGGAACTTAACACCGAGCTTCCTCCATAGCTGACCAGTGGAATCGTTACACCTGTAGAAGGGATAAATTTCGTAACACCACCAATGGATAAAAATGTCTGGAATATATAACAGATGGCAAAACCAAATGCCATTGTTTTATAAAATCGATTCCGTACCCTCATAGAAATATCGATAAAGCTTATAAAACAGCTAAAGCATACAAGAATCAATGCCAGACCAAAAATCACACCAAATTCTTCTGATATTGCTGCAAAAATAAAATCACTTTCACTGACCGGAATAATCTTTGGTGAGCCTTTCGTTAGACCGGTACCAAAAAAGCCTCCGCTTCCAATCGCAAACAGAGAATGTGCAATCTGATATCCCTGTCCACTGATATCCGCCCATGGATCCCTCCATGCATTCACACGTACCAGAACATGTCCAAACAGCCGTTCCTTAAACAATAACACTGCAAGACCGGCCATCGCCCCTCCACCTGCAAAATATAACACCAGATACCGGAGTTTTCCTGTTCCCACATAAATCATGGAAATGAATATAACAAAGAAAATAAGTGCTCCACCCAAATCCTTTTCCAATACCAGCACACCCATATGCACACAGGCAAAAATTGTGGTTATCATTACCTGCTTAAAGTCCCTGCTTTCTGACAGCATACTGGCTATAAAGAAAACAAATAAAATCTTTACAAATTCCATCGGCTGTAATGTGATAGGACCTAATGCAATCCAGTTCAGAGAACCGTATTGTTCCACACCAAATACAAATACCGAAGAAAGCGCCAGAATACCCAAAACACCATATACTTTCCCATAATTTCGAAGATTCTTGTACCGGTCCATAATATACGGAACTACAGAAACTAAAATCAGCGCTGTCGTTGCAATCACAAACTGTTTCTTAGCAAGGGAAAAATCAAGTCTAGTTAGCATTGTATAGCCAATCAGAAGTAAAAAACTCATATTATTTGTAATCACCCTTGACGAATATGGATAAAAATAATGATACAAATACATATAAAGAGTTGCTACCAATATCTGCAATCCGTAAAAAATTACAATAGCCTTCATCTCCTCCGGCCGATTTACCGCAAGTGTTAAATAACATAAAAAATGCATTAAAAACACATACACAATCTGTTTATTCAGTTTTTCATTCTTTTTTTCCTCACTAACCCGTTTCATAATTGTAAAACAGGAAAGTGTATAAAGTACCATCAGCAATAGAATGACGTACTTGGAAACGTTAACAATTATTGTTGCCATTTACTCTACTCCACGTTTATAATGTCCTCTTGTCTTTAATGTATCGTACGAACCTCCTGCGAGAAATGTCTTAAGCACCTCTCTTGTCTGTTCTTCATCTTCTACTGTAAAGTGAATTCTTGGTATCACCCGTTTTTTCAAAGTCTCTGATGCTGCATCAAACAGTACGGTTGGAACCCCATTATAAATGAGATTGTAACAATACTTACAGATGCATCTGACAAAAAATGGTTTTTGATACCGGTCTTTTAAGATGAATCTCTGATTTGCCTGATTACACCCTCTAAGAGTGCTCTGTACACACTGGGTGCTTACCATTAGCTGCTGGTGTCCGTACATAACCCACTGACTTTTCGGTAAATGATCTGTAAGCTTAATAAGCTCGTCTGCATTCAGTTCCACCGGCAGTGTCATCGTAATATCATCAGACATTCCCAAAATCCACTCTGCAGCCCGGCTGTTCATAGCATACAAGCTGTAATCAGCAATCAGTCGTTCTTTCATACCCATGCATTTTATAAGGGCTAACTCATCTATATTCCGTACCACAATACCTGAAACAGGAATACCATCCGTCTGTATCATCTGCAGCATTTCTTTTATCTCACAAAGATTCTTTCCTCTTAAAACCGGAGGCAGTACAAGAAAATGTTTGACTTCTGTGTTCTGCTTCACCAGATTCATTATATCTTCTTTTCTAAAATACTGCAAATCAAGGTAAATGTCAGCAAAATTTTTTCTTAAGTTTTCGGATGTCATCACCTTTTGTACAGTATCATACTGTTCGATGGAAGAAACCATGACAGCCCATTCATTTAATTCTGCTCCATTCTCCTTAGCTGAAATACAATCCCCTGACTTTTGACAGGACTTTTCATTTTCTTTTTGTAGACTTTGTTCCTTTACATTCGAAAAATCTCTGCGGTTATCATCAGAAATCCTTTTCTCAAGACTTTCCAAGCCTTTTCTTCTAAGTTCCTTTAATGCCTTAAGCGGATAAAACACATCCTCATCCATCACCAACTCAAGCTTTTCAAACTGATATCTTGTATTCCCGGTAGCCGTAATCTTACGAAGGATTACCTCTTCACTAAGAGGATTATTGGATGCCGGCTGAACTTTCTCCCCCTCTATGGTTACATCATATTCTATATCCCTGATGCAGGCTTTTATGTTCAATACTGCAGCCTTGTTCATGTGCAAAGTAAGTCTGCCCGAAACCGAAATCTTTGCTGCTTCCCTGCTATACAAAGAAAGTTCTTCCTGAAGCTTTGCCTTCTGCATCCTTCTTACAATCATTCCTTTTGATATGGATTTTGACCGGGATGCATTCAATACAATCTGTGTTCCTGATTTTCCTTGTATATTACAGGTGAGTGTAACCGGTTCCTCTTTTGTTTCAATCACCAGAATATCCCCCGGAAAAACATCCTTGAAAAGCTTTATTGTCACCTTATTCTTATTCACACTTACAATGCTGCCGGCTTTTACACCCACATTGCCTGGATTTTCAATGGACATCATATCCCTGCCATTATGCTTATTAAAATATCCATCCGTAAAACCGCCACGGTTGAAAACTTCTGCCATTTCCTCACGGGAATGCCTAACCATCTCTTTTGTAAGTCTGTCTTCAAACCATGCATCCACACAAGAACGATATGCTCTTACACACGCCGCCACATATTCCGGCTTCTTCATTCTGCCCTCAATCTTAAAGGAATCCACACCTGCATGAATAAGTGCAGGAATACTCTCCAATCCGCATAAATCCTTTGGACTAAGCACATACTGTCCATCCGTTTTACATGCTTTACCATCTGTATTTGACACTTCATAAGGCAGTCTGCAGGTCTGGGCACACCGCCCACGGTTACCGCTTCTTCCACCGAGCATGGAGCTCATAAGACACTGACCGGAATAACAATAGCATAATGCTCCCTGTACGAACACCTCTACCTCCGGAATCCCGTCACCAAATGGTTCCGATGTATCTTTCAAATCTGCAATCTCATCAATTGAAAGTTCCCTGGCCGGCACAATTCTTGTGACTCCATAGTCTCTCAAAAGCGTATATGCATATTTTGTTGTAATCGTCATCTGTGTTGAAGCATGAATCGGTAAATCCGGAAAAATCTCATGAACATAAGAAATCACTCCTAAATCCTGTACTATAACAGCATCCAGCCCGGTCACATAGAGAGGCAGCAAATAATCAAAGAGCTCTTTTATTTCCTCATCACGAAATAAGGTGTTAATAGTCAGATAAACTTTAACACCATATAAATGTGCATATTCAATTACATGAAGCAGAGCATCCTCATCAAAATTATCTGCAAATGCCCTTGCTCCAAACCGATTTCCACCCAAATAGACCGCATCCGCACCAGCATGTACTGCAGCATAAAATGCTTCCATGGTGCCTGCCGGAGCCAGTATCTCCGGTTTTTTCAAATCTTTCATAAATCACACCTTTTATTCCTGTCTGGAGCGTTCTGCCTCCATCTGAATAATCTTGCGCTGAAGCGCATTTACCTGTTCTTTGTATTCGTCCACAAGACGCATGGCAGATTCATATTTAATCTGTGTCTCAATCACCTCATGACGCAAATCATAAATCTGTTTCTCCTTTTCGTCATCCTGAGCAGAAAGCTTTCCTGTCTCATTCTTTACCTTAAAATAATCATCTGCAATATTAATTGCAAGTAAAATGTTCTGGTATTCTGCATTTAAACGACGAAAACCATCAGATGCCTTACACTCTGCAATCTTGCTGTTCATGTAATTGGCAACCTCCTGTAAATAATCCGTATTCTCATATCCACTTAAATTATAAATACGTCCATTAATCACTACTGGAATATCATTTTTATCTGCCATCTTCATTCTCCTTTATCTATATGTCTCTTCACATCATCAAATGTTCTAATCCAAAATGCTTATAAGCCGTCTCTGTGGCAACTCTTCCCCGTGGTGTCCTTGCAAGCAGACCGTTCTGAATCAGATATGGCTCATATACATCCTCTATCGTCCCGGCATCCTCGCCAATCGCTGCTGCCAACGTATCAAGCCCTACAGGCTTTCCTCCAAACTTCTCTATCATTGTAAGTATTATATTCCGGTCAATCTGGTCAAGTCCGAAAGAATCTACCTCTAACCGGTCAAGCGCCTTCTTTGCAACCTCTTCACTAATATGTCCATCAAAAGAAACTTCTGCAAAATCCCGTACTCTCTTAAGCAGACGATTTGCAAGTCGTGGTGTTCCTCTAGAACGCCTTGCAATCTCCAAGGCTCCCAATTCGTCTATCGTAACCTCTAACACCTCAGCGGAACGAATTACAATCTTTGTAAGCTCTTCTTTCGTATAAAACTCAAGACGATTCACCACTCCAAAACGGTCTCGCAATGGTGCTGTCAGCATTCCTGCCCTAGTAGTTGCTCCCACCAATGTAAAATGTGGCAAATCCAATCTGATACTTCTTGCAGCCTGTCCCTTTCCAATCATAATATCAATGGCAAAATCTTCCATTGCCGGATATAAAACCTCTTCCACCTGCCGGTTCAGTCTGTGTATCTCATCAATAAACAACACATCATGCTCATTGAGATTATTAAGAATTGCCGCCAGTTCTCCCGGTTTTTCAATCGCAGGACCAGACGTAATCTTTAAATGGCTTTCCATTTCATTTGCAATAATGGATGCCAATGTGGTTTTTCCAAGTCCTGGAGGTCCGTATAGTAACACATGGTCAAGGGCCTCTCCCCGATTCTTTGCTGCTTCAATGAATACTTTTAAATTGTTCTTTGCTTTTTCCTGCCCAATATAGTCCGAAAGCATCGTAGGTCGCAAGTTATTCTCGATCTTAACATCTTCCGGAAGAATCTGGGTAGTAATCATTCTATCTACCATATTACTCCATATATCCTATCAAAACATCTTTTTCAGTGCCAGTTTTAACAAATCCTCAGACTCCATATTCTCTGCTCCCGGAATCTGTTTGATTGCTTTTAATGCCTCAAATTCAGAATATCCCAGACTCACTAAGGCAAGCACTGTATCCTGTACACTATCCCCTACCACACTATTGCTGACAACAGAACTTCCTTCCTCAGCAGATGCTCCTGTATCAAACAAATCATCCAGACACAGCTTGTCCTTCAACTCCATAATCACGCGATTTGCTCCTTTGGCACCAACGCCATTGGCCTTCGTAATCGCTTTCGTATCCCCGGACATAACTGCGAGAGCCAAATCTCTCACCGACAGTACCGTCAAAATAGAAAGTGCAGCCTTTGGTCCGATTCCATTCACACTAAGCAGAAGTTTAAATGTATCAAGCTCTTCTTTTGTCGGAAAACCAAACAGAGATAATTCATCCTCCCGTACATGCAGATAGGTAAAGAGCATCATCTGTTCATGCATTCTCGAAATCGAAGCAAGTACCATTCCGGACGTAAAAATGCGATATCCAATTCCATTATTTTCAAGCAGGACAGAATCCTCTAAAATTCCTTCCACAGTTCCTTTCACATAACCAATCATCTTTTTCCTCGTTACTTTTTTCTTAAGTTACTTCTCACTGATGAAGCAAACCGATACTTCCGCTTCAAACCGACAAGAGTATGAAAAGCAACTTTTTTAACCTTAATCCGTTTTATTATAGCACATTCTTTTCCATTATGCTATTATATAATTCACAACATATAGAAAAAAAGAGAATTATATTGTCAACAGTTTGTATTTTTCAGAAGGGATACGCATATGAAAATTATTAATTATACAGAAAATATTAACACTCCGGACAAAGAACTTCCAAGCTACTTCTCCCATTATTATCCGGATGAAAACCTGCTTTTTTTTGATATCGAAACCACCGGTTTTGCCGCCCTTAACACAACTCTCTATCTGATTGGCGTATTATGGTATGAGGATGGTCAGATTAAAATCCGTCAATGGTTTAACGACAATGGCAAAGACGAGGCTGCTCTAATCACTGCCTTTCAGGAGTTTTGTAAAGACTTTACTATACTGGTTCATTTTAACGGACTCGGTTTTGACTTACCATATCTAAAACAAAAAGCAGAACTTCAGAATATCCATTTTACAGTGGATTCCCAGTTACATCAGCTGGATATTTTCAAAGAAATCCGCAATTTTAAAACTATTTTTGCACTGGATAATATGAAACAGATAACCATTGAACAATATTTAGGAATCATTCGTACAGACACATACTCCGGCGGTGACTTAATTAACATCTATCAGCGTTTTGTGGCACGTCCGGATACAGAAAAAGAGCAGCTTCTTTTACTTCACAATCATGATGACTTATTAGGTATGCCACAGATTTCCGGGGTTTTGAATTACACGGCATTTTTTAACCGGTTGTCAGCCGAAGATTTAGAAATACTATCTATTAAACCGGACGAAAACAATGATAAGCTTGTTATCATTTTCCAATATCCGGATTATGCCTTTTTGCCAAACCGGATTTTATGTTCAAAAGGCAATCTTTTCTTAAATGCCTCTGAACGTAAAGCAACTTTGCAGATTCCAATCATTCATGATACATTAAAACACTATTTTTCTGACTATAAAAATTATTTTTACTTACCCGCCGAAGATATAGCAATCCATAAAAGTGTTGCTTCCTTTGTGGAGAATTCCAATAAGGAAAAAGCAAAAAAAAGCACCTGTTACACTAAAAAAACAGATGCTTTCATTCCTTGTCATAATACAGATAATATAGATACTTTTCAGTATGATATTGCTGATAAGCATCTATACCAAAGTCTGGATACGCTTACAAATGATAACGAATATGTAATAACTTATATTTTACAATGTCTTAAAACATTTAATTGACATATTTATGCCTATATTAATTTTACATTTTTTGATAAAAAAATGAATCTACAGAGGAAAATCCAATCTGATTAGCATGAATAATCTGCTCTGTATTGCCTATAAACAAAATCCCATCTTTCTCTAACGTTTGATGAAAATTTTTGTACACATGTTCTTTTGCATCATCGGTAAAATATATAACCACATTACGGCACACAATCATATGCATCCTTAACGGATATTTGTCTTCTAACAGATTGTGTTTCTTAAATTCCACACATTTCTTAATATCATCGTTAATCTGATAACCCTTCTCCTTCGGCGTAAAATGCTTATTCAAAAACTCCTTCGGAAGCCGCTCCAAACTTCTGGAAGAATAATACCCTTCCTTTGCATAAGCAAGTACATCCTCATCAATATCGGGTGCCAGAATATGAATCTGATTCAAAGGCACGTACTTTGATAGAATCATTGCAATTGTATATGGTTCATCTCCCGTAGAACAGGCAGCACTCCAAATATTTAATTTCTTTCCGTAATGCGAAATGAGATATGGAATCATCTTATTTTCAAATAATTCCCACTGATTCGGATTCCGATAAAACTCAGACACATTAATCGTCAAATAACTGACAAATCCACGTAATAATTTTTCATCTTTCTTAATTGCCTGATAATACGACTGAAAATCATGGAAACCATTTCTTGCCATCAATGATTCAATTCTTCTCTTCATCTGCTTTTCTTTGTATAAAGTCAGATTAATATTAATTAATTTGTAAACATCCTGTTTAAAATTCTCGTAATCATATGCCATAACTAGTCCCCCTTTTCACTAAAGCATTTAAAAAAATAGCCCCGCTTTAGTTACCTAAAGCGAGGCCTTGAATTACAATTATTCTTCTGTAGTCTCTTCCTGATCTACTGCTTCATCTTCCGGAAGCAAAGCCTTCATGCTAAGACTAATCTTCTTCTCCTCTAATCTGAAATCAACTACCTTAGCCTCGATTTCCTGACCTACTGTCAATACGCTAGATGGCTTCTCGATATGCTCTTTTGCAATCTGAGAAACATGTAACAACGCATCTACACCTGGCTCTAACTCTACGAAAGCACCAAAATCAGTCATTCTTGCAACCTTACCAGTTACAATGCTTTCGATACCATACTTCTCTTCAGCATGTAACCATGGATTCGCATCCTCAAACTTAAGACTTAATGCAATCTTCTCACCCTGGATATCCTTAATGAGTGCCTTTACAGTATCACCAACGTTAAATAACTTCTTTGGATTCTCAACTCTTCCCCATGACATCTCTGAAATATGAAGTAATCCGTCTGCACCACCTAAATCAATAAATGCACCGAAGTCTGTTACGTTCTTAACAGTACCTTCTACTGTATCGCCAACATTAATTCTTGCAAATAAAGCTTCCTTCGCAGCCTTCTTCTCAGCTTCAATTAACATCGTGCGGTTACCGATAATTCTTCTCTTACGTGGATTAAACTCAGTAATCTTGAACTCAATCTCCTGATCCTTATACTTTGTTAAATCCTTCTCGTATGTGTCAGAAACAAGACTTGCTGGAATAAACACTCTTGCCTCTTCTACTGTAACACTTAAACCACCAT
>JAQXLK010000238.1 GCA_029012085.1 Clostridiales bacterium | reverse complement strand
CATCTCTTAAAGAGAGTCATCCACATGATATCCAGATTACAAAGGAAGCACCTAATTATTCGGTAGAATAACAGATTTTGGAGTGATAAAAAGCGGTCGCATCTGTGATTGTAAATCATGGGTGTTAACCGCTTTTTCTTTTTTGAGGAAGATGATTTTTTGAAAAAAATACTATTAGCAATTGGAATTTGTTTTATTAGTGCAAATTGGGCAAAACCAGTTTGGTATTGTGAATAGCAAAAAAATTTATAGACAAATTATCCGATATATGGTATTCTATATCTACTCTTTGCACTGCATATAAATCTACAGTACAAACTGAACAGACCGTGACAAAGTGTCATGGAGTCGGGTCACATGTGTGACAGTGGAATCTTCATCCACGGGACAGTAGTTGCTAATACTGATTCGTGGGTGTTTTTTTATACTTTTTTAGGAAAGGTATTCTTGGATTATCCCCACATATATTAGTGTCATAGAGCTATCTTATAATTATTTTGGAGGTAACTTGTATGAAGGAAAACAAAATTATGAAAACAAAAAACGGTGAGCCGGAAAAGGATTTTCAGAAAGTCGCTAATCAGGTATCATTTGTAACGATTATGGGAAATGTTGTATTAGCCATTTTCAAACTCATAGCAGGAATTGTGGCACATTCCAATGCGATGATTAGTGATGCGATTCATTCAGCATCGGATGTGTTTAGTACGGTTGTTGTAATTATTGGAATTAAGCTTGCATCAAAGGAATCAGACAAAGAACATCCTTATGGACATGAAAGGTTAGAGTGCGTGGCAGCAGTTATCCTGGCAGGAGTTTTGTTTGTTACAGGTCTTGGAATTGGAGCGGAAGCAGTGAAAACAATTATTGGCGGACATTATGATAATATAGAAGCGCCGGGGCTGTTGGCATTGGTTGCGGCTATTGTATCCATTGCTTTGAAGGAGGCAATGTTCTGGTACACAAGATTTCATGCAAAGAAAATTGATTCCAGTGCACTAATGGCAGATGCGTGGCATCATCGTTCGGATGCATTTTCATCGATTGGAGCCTTGATTGGTATTTTAGGTGCAAGAATAGGATTTCCGATTATGGATTCGCTTGCAAGTTTAGTTATTTTTGTATTTATTGCGAAGGCTGCATATGACATTTTTATGGATGCTGTTGACAAAATGGTGGATCATGCCTGTGATGAAGAAACAGAAAAACAGATACGGGCGTGTATTATGAAGAATAAGGAAGTGCTGTGTATTGATTTGTTTCAAACCCGTATGTTTGGTAATAAAATTTATGCAGATATTGAAATTGGGGTAGATGGTTCCTATACATTGCAGAAAGCACATGAGATTGCAGAAGCAGTACATGACGATATTGAACGGGATTTCCCGAAAGTGAAACATATTATGGTACACGTGAATCCGGCAGAGATGGATTGATAAATTATTACTGTTCACAGGTTGGTCAGACGGACGCTCCAGATTCGATAAAATTGTTTTTCCACCGGGCTCGCTTGCGCTTAGTTGCGCACATATGCTGGATATGATAGAATGACGAAAGAATGAATCCGATGAGAGACGACTCTCATCTGGAAGTGGAGGTATGAGTAATGGCAAATGAGACAATGGCAGATTTTGAGAAGGAGTTAACAAGTTCATTTCGGGTGATGAAGGTTGGAGAGCTTGTAAAAGGAATGATTGTAGATATCAATGATGAAGTAGTAACATTGGATTTGGGATATTATGCACCGGGAGTGATTCCTCTTTCTGAACTATCGGATGATCCGGATTTTTCTGCAATGAAGGATTTGAAAATTGGAGATACGATTGAAGCAGTTGTTATTGAAACAGATGATGGAAAGGGTAATGTGGAGTTGTCGTTAAAAGAGGCAAATGAGACTGCTGCATGGGAGAAGTTAGCAAAGATGATGGAACAGGAGGATGTAGTGACTGTCCGGGTAAAAGAGAGTGTAAATGCAGGTGTTGTGGCATATTTAGAAGGAATCCGTGCATTTATTCCGGCTTCCCAGTTAGCGCTTACTTTTGTGGAGAACACAGAGGAATATATCGGAAAACAGTTAGAGGTAAAGGTTATTACGGTAGATGAGAGGGCGAAGAAATTAGTACTTTCTGCAAAAGCAGTTCTTAAGGAAAAAGAAGCGGAGCATGACAGACAGAAGATGTCCATGATTGTACCGGGTTCTATCTTTGAGGGGACGGTGGAGAGTCTGATGCCATATGGTGCTTTTGTGCAGATGGATAATGGATTGACTGGTCTTGTTCACATTTCAAAGATTTGCATGAAACGGATTAAAAAGCCATCAGAGGTGCTTTCTGTGGGACAGCAGGTCAAGGTAAAAGTATTAGAAGTAAAGGATGGAAAAATTAGTTTAAGCATTCGCGACGTGGAGACAAATACTTCTGAGATTGTAACAGATGTGATTGAAGAATTTGATTACAAATGCGAAGAGACACCAAATAATCCATTTGGTGCTTTGTTGGCAGGGATTCAGTTAGATGAGTAAGATATCTTTGAAACAAAATGTGGTGAATCATATTTTCATATTTACTGGAATAGTATGGATTATGATGAATCTATTTTTTATTTCTTCAGAAGCTCGCACTATTTTTGAAAAAGAGATACCGAAAGGTGTTATGTCAACTGCTGTAAAGAATCAGATTGCTGTTTCATGGGAACCTGTGTCTGGAGCCGGTGGGTATGAGATATATGAAGCAGCCGGGGATTCTTTGCAGTCAAACGAAAAAACGGAATATACATTGGTGAAGACAACAAAGGATAATCAATGTGTTTTAGATGAAAAGACTGCAGGTGTGACATATTATTACTACATAAAAGCATATAAGGCTGTAAAGCAAGGGGGGAAAAGTTACAGTCAGAGTAGTGATGTTGTATCCACAACGGTACCAGAACAGGGAAGTTCGACCATTAAGAATTTTTTGCAGACTGCATTAGCTCCTGTCGGGTCAACCATGTATGTCTGGGGAGGTGGTTGGAATAAAGCGGATACCGGAGCAGGAAAGGATGCAAAGAGAATTGGATTAAGTTCTGCATGGAGGAAGTTTGCTTCGAATAAAATATCTTCTTACAATTATAAAAACTATCGTTATCAGATACAGAATGGTCTGGATTGTTCAGGATATGTGGGCTGGGCAGTTTATAATGTACTTCATATCGAGAATAATAAAAGAGGATATGTATATTCCGCATCCAAACAGGCGAAGCAGTTTTCAAAACTTGGGTTTGGCAGTTACAGGAAGTCGTCAGAGGTAAAAGATTATAAAGCTGGTGATATTATGAGTTCCACCTGCAGTTGCTGCGGTCATGTGTGGATTGTGATTGGGCAGTGTAAAGATGGAAGTGTGGTACTTTTGCATTCCTCTCCGGCAGGTGTACAGATGAATGGAACGGTTACTCCCAAAGGAAAGAAGAACAGTCAGGCGGTGAAGCTTGCAAAAAAATATATGAAAAAATATTATAAAAATTGGTATAAAAGATATTCGAAGGTGAACCGGGGAAGCACGTATCTTTCACATTATGGACAAATGCGTTGGAAAACAACCGGTAAACATATAGTATTATCTGATCCGGATGGTTACCAGAATATGAGTCCGGAGGATATTTTGAAAGATATTTTTGAAGAATAAGACAGAAACAAATGATAGCAAATCCCATATCTTATTGTAAGAGATAAGATATGGGATTTTTGTATGGAGCGGGAAAAAATAAGTCCGGAACTTGGTATTGCAATCGGGATTACAGAAAATCAAAGAGAAAAAAGTCTTGATTTAGATGTAGGATATAGTGAATTATTTGATGAATGGGAATTGATTGTCCGTTATACGGGAAGTTTGGAAAAGATTCGAGATGAACTTGGTATTGTTATTGAGGAATTGCTGGGAGGATATGCTGTGATAAGGATTCCACAGTATTTGATTGGAAGGCTTTCGGAGTATCCGCAAATAGATTATATTGAAAAACCCAAAAATCTGCTTGTAGAAGAGATGGAGGGAATTCAAAAATCCTGTATTAATAGGGTGAGACTTCCGGATTTTGATTTAACGGGAGAAGGAACTTTGGTTGCATGCTTGGACTCCGGGGCAGATATTTATCACAAGGCTTTCTGGAAGGAAGATGGTACTACAAAAATAGCAGTTTTATGGGATCAGACAATACCGGGTAATCCGCCGGAGGGCTTTCAGGCAGGTAGTATCTATACAAGAGAAGATATTAATAAGGCATTGCAGGTAGAAAATGATTCCGTAAAACGGCAGGAAATTGTCCCCCACTTTGACAGTACCGGTCATGGAACGGCAGTACTTGGAATTCTTGCAGAAGTGGCACCGGAGGCAGAATTCATTGTGGTAAAGATGGGCAATCCGTCTTTAAAGGGATTTCCGAGAACAACGCAGCTGATGCTGGCAATTGATTTTAGTGTGCGGTATGCCATATCGGTTGGAAAGCCTCTGGCGATTAATATAAGCTATGGAAATAATTATGGGGCTCACAATGGCAACTCCATTTTAGAACAATATATGGATACTGTATCAAATCTTTACCGGAATACCATTGCTGCCGGAACGGGTAATGATGGACTTTCGGGAAGGCATATCTCAGGAAAACTTTCGGATAGACAGCCGAAAAATGTAGAAATATATGCAGCGGATTATCTGCAGGCCTTTAATTTGCAGATATGGAAGGCATATCAGGATGATATTGACATACAGTTAGAAAGTCCGGCAGGACTGCGGGTTGGACCATTTAGATTAGGTGCAGGTGTACAGAATTATAATTTTTCAGATGAAAGTGTTTCGGTTTATTATAGCGGACCAACTCCCTATAATCCGAGGCAGGAAATATATCTATCCTGGATCCCAAATAGGAACTACATCTCCTCTGGTATTTGGAAAATTATTCTTACTCCGCGTAATTTGATAGACGGAGAGTATCAAATGTGGCTTCCTGTAGCCGGGAGTACATCATCAGAAGTCTCTTTTTTAAGACCGGTACAGACAGGAACCTTAGTTGTGCCATCAACGGCTCGTTATGTCATTTCCGTGGCTGCGTATAATTCTCAAAATGATACCTATGCACCATTTTCCGGAAGAGGCATTGCAGACGGTATGCTGTTATCCTGGCTGCAAAAGCCGGATCTTGCGGCACCCGGTGTTAATATTAATACAACTGCTGTTGGAGGTGGTTATGCCAGTTTTTCAGGAACCTCATTTGCCACTCCCTTTGTAACGGGGGCGGCAGCTTTATTGATGCAGTGGGGAATCGTAGATGGAAATGATATATATATGTTTGGGGAAAAGGTAAGGGCAAGCTTAATAAAAGGAGCCCGAAGGCTCCCGTTTCAAGAAAGTGTCCCTACGGCAGAAGCCGGGTGGGGAGCACTTTGTGTAGCGGATAGTATTCCGCAGTTGTAATAGAATGTATGCTTAAATAGAATATATGCTTACTGCATGAGATTTTGTAAATCCTGATAAAAAGAAGGATAGGAAATGTTAACAACATCAGCACCGAGTATTTCGGTATCTCCTTCGGCATTTCCGCCGGCAATGGCAAAGCTCATGGCAATACGGTGGTCTAACTTTGAGTCAATGGCAGCACCATGAAGCGGTCTGCCTCCACGAATAATCATACCATCGTCAGTACCTTCAATGTCAACACCCATAGCAGAAAGGGATTCAACCATAACATCAATCCGGTTGGATTCCTTTACTTTTAGTTCGGCGGCATCTTTGATAATGGTTGTGCCTTCGGCAAAGGCAGCCATAACAGCGATAATCGGAATCTCGTCAATGAGCTTTGGAATAATCTCGCCTTCAATGGTGCAGCCATGCAGACTGCTTGTGGAAGCTGTGATATCTGCAACCGGTTCGCCTACATCATCTTTAATGTTCGAAAGGGTAATATTTGCTCCCATATTCTGACATACGGTAATGATTCCGTCTCTTGTTGGGTTGATTCCTACATTTTTAATAGTGATTTCAGAATTCGGAGTAATCAGTCCGGCT
>JAQXLK010000237.1 GCA_029012085.1 Clostridiales bacterium | reverse complement strand
CAATTCATGCAATTGAGGCATTACAAGGTGATGTAAGCGAAGCAAATGGAAAGATTGGTAAGGCAAAAGAAGGAATAGGTGCTGCTTCCCAAACGGTAGCTGCTGTGGCAGGAAATATGCAGCAGTCCGGTATCAATGTGTCAGCAGAAGACATTAAAAAGTTGAAGGAGAGTGGAAATACACTGTTAAGCAGTGCACAGGCATTAAAGGATCAGGGTGTTGTAGAATTATCAAAGGGCAGCAAGAGTTTATGTGATGGATTTAAGCAGTTAGATGCCAATAATGAGGCGTTACTTTCCGGTGCAAAACAGCTTACAGATAACAGCGTGAATTTGACCAATGGTATTGCATCCTTAAATGGTAATACAAAAACTTTGACGGATTCGGCAAAGACGTTATCACAAGGAGCAAAAAAACTGGATTCCGGTGCAAATAAGTTAAATCAATCTACTGGTGATGTTACAGATGGTATTCATAAACTTCAAAGTGGTTCTGTTGAATTGAAAGATGGAACACAAAAAATGAAAGACGAGGGAACAGGAAAGCTTAGAAATGAATATAACGATAAAGTAAAGACAGTATTAGAACGCTTTCAATCTCTTGCCGGAGATGAGGCCGGTTATAAGAGTTTTTCCGGTATTGCAGATGGAATGGATGGAAGTGTGAAGTTCATTATTCAGACGGAAGGTGTTTCCTTAAAGAAGAATTAAAGTTTCACTTTTTGTTATATATGTACCAGAGGCGGTGTGAAAAGTAGTCACATCGCCTTTGAAATGTTACTGTATACACCTTATCTGAAGCTGTGTATTGATAAGGTCTGTACTGTAACTTTGACATTGAAAAGCAAGTATATTCTAAAAATATTGAGAATGACAGCGGAAAAAAGATGTGTTATGCTAGTATAGCGGATAGGTTGCGAATGGGAGGTAGTCAGGTGGGAAAAGTAGATGACAATAAAAAAAAGAAAAAGGATGCAATTGTGAATTCGGCATTTGATCTTTTTATAGAAAATGGGATTAATGATACATCTATTTCGGATATTGTGAAACGTGCAGGACTTGCAAAAGGTACGTTTTATCTGTATTTTAAGGATAAATATGAAGTGAGGGATTATTTAGTGATGAAGAAGGCTGCCCGTATATTTGAAAAAGCGCAGCAGTCCATGCAGGAAGCAGATGTTCATACATTTGAGGAAAAAATGATTTTTTTGATTGATGATATCCTGAATCAGTTGAATTCAAATAAAATGCTGCTTCGTTTTATCTCTAAGAATTTAAGCTGGGGAATTTTTCAAAATGCTGTTCATAATATGCCTGCGGATGAAAATCATCAGAGCGTAGAACAATATATTCAGCAGCTGCTCGTAGAATCAGATAAGAAATTCCGAAATCCGGAAATGATGTTGTTTATGATTGTGGAATTGGTAAATTCAACGGCGCATAATGTTATTTTATATCAGCAGCCGGTGGGATTGGATGAATTGAAGAAGGAACTGTATCCGATTATCCGTGAGACGATTCATCATTTTGAAGTGAGTTTTGACAAAGAGGGGGAGACGGTGTTAAACTGAAGAGATGAAATTCGAAGCGGAGGAACAATATGAATAAAAAAGAGATTAATGAGATAAAGAAGCAATTTACACCGGAACATTGTACCATAACCAGGATTTGTGGCTGCTATGTGGATGGTGAAAAGAATAAAAAAACAGAGTTGGCACAGACCTTTTTAATGCTGACAGAGGAAGAGAATTTTAAATATTTTACAATTTTTAAATCTACATTGTCCGGTACATTGGGAAAGAATCTGCTTAACATGGAGTTTCCGAATGAACAGGAGATGGAGGGTGGAACCCAGGAGTTTTTAATGCGGCTTAAGAATTCTAAGTTAGAGGATGCCGCTTTAGTAGAGGAATTTTACGATAAGGTTATCAGTACATATAATTATGGAGAAAACTACTACATCGTTATGGTATATGGTGTCTATGATGTTCCGGGGCGGACGTCAGACGGAATTGAGAATGATGATGCTTCCGATTATGTATATGACTATGTACTGTGTAGTATTTGTCCGGTAAAGCTTACAGAGGCAGGACTTTGTTATAACGAAAAGAATAATATGATTGAAAGCAGAATCCGGGACTGGGTAGTAGGAGCACCGGCCCATGGATTTTTATTCCCGGCATTTAATGACCGGGCTACTGATATACACGGATTGTTATATTATACAAAGAACTCTGAAATGATGCAGGAGGACTTTATTGATGTGACACTTGGATGTGGAGCACCATTGTCTTATAAGGCACAACAGGAGACATTTCAGGATATTATTGAAAATTCCCTTGGTGACCAGTGTGATTTTGAGACGGTAAAGACGATTCACGAGAATCTCAATGAATATGTGGAAGTGAGAAAGGATGCACCGGAACCTCCGCAGCTTGATAAGATGGATATGAAAAAGCTGCTTGAGGATAGTGGTGTAAAGCAGACAGCCATTGAGAATTTTGATGCAGCCTTTGATACCATTGTATGTAATGAAGAGCAACCTAAATTTTCCGCTTCCAATGTGGCAAGTACCAGAAGCTTTGATATTAAGATGCCGGATGTTGTGATAAAGGTAAAGCCGGAGCGGACAGATCTTGTGGAGACAAGGATGATTGATGGCAGACAGTATCTGCTCATTGAAATGAATGACAGTGTAGAGGTGAATGGAATTTGTGTCCGTAATGTCAATGTTGATACTGGGGAAATTATGGAATAGCATAGAATGGTTTCAAAAGTGTGGGAATATACGTTGAAGTATCAGGTGGCAGCACTTTGATATATGTATGTAAAAAATGTGTAAGAATAACGGAAAGAAGGCAGTAATATGTATAAGCAGGTTTCGAAGCTGATTGTTTACAGAGATTTAGGTGAGGATAGTATTTTAAAGCGTCTGGCAGACATTTTTGAGGATTTTGACTGGTATAAGGAAAATGTATTAGGCAATTCTTCTGCATTTAGTGCATCCAAGTTAGAGGAGATGAAGGATAAAAAGCATATCAGTAAGGAGAGTCTTATTACACGAATTTACGGTGAAATAAAGAGACTGCTTGATTTGGCAACGGATTATGGTTTTAATGATAATCTGTGGCATAACTATCTGACTTTTGTGTTGATGACCAATGAGAACTCCTTTACGCTTACCAGTGAAAAAGTGGGGGCAAATGAAGGAAGTGTGAATCATTTTGCAAAGAATGACTTTAAGATTTTTAAGGAATTATTTGACTACAATTTTTATGAAATTGAGAAAGAATTGTCAATTGACTGTTTTTCTACCATTTCTAATTATACGGCAATCGTTAAGAAAGAGCGTATGTATAATTACAATGTATCCGTTAAGGTACAGGAATTGTCAAAACGACTTGAAAAATGTGATACGGTTGACCAGTTCTATACGGCAGTAACACAATTTTATGCAGATTATGGAGTGGGAATGTTTGGATTAAATAAGGCATTCCGAATTCGAAATGTGGGAGAAAAGGTGGACATCTACCCAATTAATAATACAGAAAATGTTGTTTTGGATGATTTGGTGGGATATGAGATTCAAAAACAAAAATTAATTGATAATACACTTGCTTTTGTGGAAGGAAAGCCGGCAAATAATGTATTGTTGTTTGGTGACTCCGGTACCGGAAAATCCACCTGTATTAAGGCAATCATTAATGAATATTATGACCAGGGACTTCGAATGATAGAGATTTATAAGCACCAGTTTAAGGATTTGTCTACGGTAATTTCCATGATAAAGAACCGGAATTATCGGTTTATCATTTATATGGACGACTTATCTTTTGAAGAATTTGAGATTGAATATAAGTTTTTGAAAG
>JAQXLK010000236.1 GCA_029012085.1 Clostridiales bacterium | reverse complement strand
TATGTGCCGGTTGTTTATTTCATATTGGCATATGAGAATACCCATAATATTTATTTTGGGGGATTCATATTTGTCGGTACACCTGCCATTTGGCTGTTTTGCAGAATTTTCAGTGTGATTTGGTTGTTTGGGGTCGGATTTTTCTTGATTCGATATACTGTAGATGTTTGGAATACTCGCAGAGCATATAAATATGCGATATTCTGTGACGGCTGGGAATATGACTTCTTTGAGGAAATTTGTAAAGAGTTGAATATCAAAGCAGGAAAAGTGGAGCTGGTGCAGGATATCCACGAGGAGATTCCAAAGATTGTCGGAGTGATCAAACCCATGATTGTGCTGCCGGTAAAGGAATATACAAAGGCAGAGCTAAGGGTTATTTTCATACACGAGCTTACTCACTACAAGCAGAAGGACCTGTGGTTGATTTATTTATCAGAGCTGGCAAAATGCTTTCATTTTTGCAATTATTTTGTCTGGAAATTTGCCGATAAGGTACAATATTGGGGTGAGTATGCCTGTGACTATGACTCGGTTCATAGAATCGGAGAACTGAAATCCTATTTTGAAGTGATTGCCACGATGGTGACTGACAAGGATGATCGTGGAATGTTATCAGCGCATCTGGTGGAGAAGAAGGAAGATTTGGTTGACCGCATGGAACGAATGAAAAGGAGTTACAAGATGAAAAACAAATCGAAATTGAAGGCTGGACTGCTTGTAGCAGCAATGATGATTATGAGCACATGCTCAGTATCTGCGGCAACGATAACTGCGGGAAGAGGATATGTAAAGGCATATTTTTCAACTGCTGAACAGAATAATGAGGAGGCAATCGCTGCATTAGCTTTAGCCAAAGCGACTACATCTGACGAATTTGTGGAGTATGAAGAGGCAGGCTTTGCAGATGGTGTGAACGTTGAAGTTGGTGAAGTCAATCGGACAAGAAGTGTAATTGGCTTTGAATGGACCATTGGTAGAAATTCTGCAAAGAAATCCGATGATTTTCAGGATTCGACCGGTAATCATATTACAGTTACCGTTGATGCAGATTCAAGTGTATCATATAGAGCCGGAATCATTGAGCCGGATGGAACACTTCGCTACGTGAATTCAAACAATGGATATGCAAGCCATCAATTTGAGCTGGATCAGACTGGAACCTATAGTGTCTATGTCCAGAATATGACCAGCGGAACAATTACAGTAAAAGGATCTTATATATATTAGATAGCGGTTACTTTAGGTAGCGGTTACTCTTAATAGTGTTTATTCAAGTGAGGTTATTCATAGATTGCAAGAAGCCATTAGAAGTATGTGCCAGATATGCGATTTGAATATCCCCCGGAAATGCGCATGAGGAATGCGCATTTCCACATAAATAAACAACTACAATATTAGTCGGGATGAAGTCTGAGATACCGGGCAATAATTACGATAATCAGAATGAATCATAAGCAGTAACAATAATAGAAAATGGCGACAATCACGATTCATGCAATTCCTTATTCATTCCATATAGATTATAGTTTTATTTAGATATTGATTTAGTAAAGATATTGGTTTAAGCAGTAGTTTGATCAGCTTGAACACAAAAAGTATGCCGGGCAGTTAGCGAGTACCTAAATGGTATTTGCAACAGTCCGGCATACTTTTTCTTGTGCTCAATTTTCATGTGACGGTGGAGGAGTCGTTTCAAGTTTGGCAGTCTAGGCTTTGGCGTTACCCGCCTTTTTATTTGGTTTTCTAAATACCATGTAAATAGAAGGAAATGGTGGTTGGAAAAAATGACGATTTTGATAGGCACTTTTTGTACAGTATTACATGAATATGGAGGAAATTTTTCCATATAAGAAAATTTGTTAACAGAATTCATACAAAATCCGGTTAAACGGTGTTGTTTTTGAAATTTTCAGGTGTTGAGTAAGTACTTTTTTGATGCTAAAATAGCAACAGAGGTGCTATGTATCTTCCTTTTTACAAATGTCAAGTCAGGAGGAAGATGGGAGAAAATTTAGAATACAAAAGTGACGTTTTTTGCATGCTGCTTCAGAATCCGAAGTATGCGTTGGACGTCTATAATGCAATGAATGGTTCGGATTACAGCAATCCGGAGGATTTGGAAATCTATCTGTTGGAGAGTGGTATATCCCTTTCCATACGCAATGATGCATCATTCATTATCTATAATCATTTATGTGTCTACGAGCATCAGGGAAGCTACAATCCCAACAAAAATACAATGCTAAAGAAAAAGAGTTATGTTTTAGAG
>JAQXLK010000235.1 GCA_029012085.1 Clostridiales bacterium | reverse complement strand
CCTGACACAAGTCAATAAGACCCCTTGAAGACGACGAGGTAGATAGGCTTGAGGTGGAAGTGCAGTAATGCATGGAGCTGACAAGTACTAATCGGTCGAAGGCTTATCTTCAAAGAAGTTAAACGTTGAAGGAAAGATATGATTGATGTGAATCTTTGTATGAAGTTCTGAAGGTACAGAATATAATACCTTTAAAGATTACCTGAAAGATGGTAGTCTTAAATTATATAATCCCTGATAGCTCAATGGTAGAGCACACGGCTGTTAACCGTGGTGTTGTAGGTTCGAGCCCTACTCGGGGAGTTTTTGTTATCATATGTTTAATAGTTGCATATAATAACATTAGATAATTAAATATGGCGCCATAGCCAAGTGGTAAGGCAGAGGTCTGCAACACCTTTATCACCAGTTCAAATCTGGTTGGCGCCTCTAACAGTAGAAGTGCTGTAAACCTTGAATTTATTAGGGTTTATGGCATTTTTCTTTTTTTTACTCTAAAGTAATTTAGAATGTTTTATGGTGTTTTAGAGTGAAAAAGTGGGGTAAATATGGGGTGGAAATAGCTATTCAAACTGTTTACAGTGTTATAATTATGAAAAGGAGAAGTGTATTATGATTATTCACAAATATAGAGATATTATTGCGAAAACTACATTAATACATATTTTCCTTTTGTTTTTTCTATCGATTCATTTTACTGCGTGGGGTGGTATTTATACAGAAGATGGTTTGAGTCCAGAGTGTATTGTATATCAGGGAATGCAGATAATTGAGAAAGGAACAGATCAACAACTTTTATCAGCCATGCATTTTAACCATCAAATGATAGAGTTATGGATGGTATCATTTGATATTATAGGATTATGCGGTCTAGTTTTTTTTGTTTTTTATTTTAGAAAAAGTCAAAAATTATTTTATTTATTAAATACATTGGTACGTCTATCAGTGCGTCTTGATAATTGAAATCCATTATTCAAAAAGAAATGAATTGAATAATGGAGGAATAATATGTCTATTTTGAAAATAAATCATTTATCAAAATCTTATAAAACAGGAGGGGAGACAATCGCTGTTTTACAAGATATTTCTATGTCTGTTAATCAAGGGGAAATGATAGCAATAATGGGACCATCAGGTAGTGGTAAAACTACACTTTTACAGATACTTTCAGGAATCGATATACCGGATAGTGGATGTGTTTTTGTGAAGGACAAGAATATTAGTATGATGGGTTCAGAGGAAACGGCACGATTCTGTAGAAAGAATATAGGAATGATTTTTCAAGATTTTCAGTTAATTGAAAGCTTGAATGTACAGGAAA
Organism: Clostridiales bacterium; assembly: GCA_029012085.1. Classification (GTDB taxonomy): domain Bacteria; phylum Bacillota; class Clostridia; order Lachnospirales; family Lachnospiraceae; genus CAG-590. The sequence continues at coordinate 41,585 of JAQXLK010000235.1, read as the reverse complement.
ATATATTACTTCCGTTGGTAATTGATGAAGTGGATTATGAAATGCAGGAGCAGCAATTACAACGTATTTTGAATGCTTTAGAAATTGAACATTTAAAAAATAAGAAACTTAATCTCATTATTTTTTGTAACAATGATTTTTCTATCGGGGCGGGTGGTTTGGAAGGAACGGCAAAAGGAATATGAAGTGATAACTGTGCTTGGCATGAGCACAAAAGAAGCAGTGCAAAAAATCATTTATGAAAATATATTTGTTGTGGTAAGTACAGTTCCAGTTGCATTGCTCCTTGGAACAATAGTATCATTTGTTTTCTATATTGTTATACGTTATGTAATAGGGATTGAAGGTATAACTTGGATAGACAGCGGGTACGGATACATTTTAACAGTAATATTATATGGTATTATATCGTTGTTATCAATTGCATGTAATGTGATAATCTATATAAAAGAAAATCTGATATTTAAATTAAAACCAATCGTTTTGGAGCAGGATGGGATGTTTGTACATTTCATAAAAAACAAATTTCCGAAGCTATGGAATCATTTATTGCCAAAGCTTGTTTTTATACGGTTGCATAAAAGAATGTGGGTTGTCCGTTATGGAATAGAAAGCATACTGATATGTGGAATGATGGTCCTGATTGGTATTTGCGTATCTTTATATCCGGCGTTAAAGAAAGATGCCCATATGTATTCACCCTATGACATGCTTTATACAGAAATATATGGAGTGAACCAGGTAACGCAAGATGATATTGCAAGAATAATAAAAGAAAATAATGTAGAACTGACAGAGTATAAAAAGTTTGAATTTGTCTGAAATGCAATATTTAATTTTGTTCCTGTATCGGAAGTGAACAAGACATTTCAGTGCGGTTATAAAGTACAAGAAGGAGAATGCATAAATCTGTTTCAAATTGATGAAATGGATGGGTATGAGCATGATGTGACTCCGGTTAATGAAGTGACAGTATCAGATAATATACGGTTAACATCCATTGGAAGTGATATACGCATTTTATGGAATCAAAACCCAACCTTTGCAGATAGAACTTTAGTAGTGAATGATTCAGATTATGGTGATATAAAATATGCAAAAGATTGCTATATGGGAAAAGTGAATCTCTACAAATTTTCAGATTGGAAATTGTCCATGGCTGCAGTTGAAAAGGTTGAGGAGTATTTACAACAGGCAAATGGACTAAAAAAAGAGGAGCAATATTATTATCGTGTTTCTTCATATGTAAAACAATATCAGCAGGCAAAACAGTCCGGACAATTTTTTATATTTGTGATGAGTTTTGTTGTTTTTGTATTGTGGATTGCTGCAATGTCTATCAGTTTTTTAGGAGTTCGATCCGAACAGGATGAGCATAGAAGAATGGCTGATAGTCTGCATAAAATCGGAGTTACAAAAGAGCAGATGGCAAAGTATATGTGGTTTCGTAATTTTGTTCGGTATGTACTTCCAGTTGTGATTGGAGAATCTATAGGGTTAATTTTGGTTATGGTGTGGAACAAAGCAGTATACCAAATGCAATTTGCTGTAGTAATGGTGGAAATAGGAATTGCCGGTTTAATTCTGCTAGTCGTTTGGGTTGTTTCCAGCAAAATAGATAAAAATTGGATTTACGGAGAAAAAAATAACTAATAAAAAGAATATCATTTTATACTTTGTATAATTATAAAAAAGGAAAAGTATAGATAAAACTCAAATAAAACAGTATAATAGTTTGACACATGAAAAAAATAAGGAGAACCAATGGAAGAATATATTTTAATTGTAGAAGATGATAATGATATAAACCAGATGCTAAGGGATTTGCTTACAGCACATCACTATAAAGTAAAACAGGCATTTTCGGGAACAGAAGCACTTATGCTTATTGAACAACAGCAGCCGCAGGCAGTTATCTTAGATTTGATGCTGCCGGGAATGAACGGTGAGGAACTGCTTGCACATATTAAGGAACGATATCCGGATATTGTCGTGTTGGTTGCATCAGCAAAAGAAGATGTGAAGACAAAAGTAAATCTTCTTCGGTCTGGTGCAGAAGATTTCATAAGTAAACCTTTTGATACGGAAGAATTACTGGCAAGATTAGAGGTTGTGTTGCGACGTAATGGAAAAGAGTCCTTTCGAAAAGAAGAAAAAGATAAAAGTACAGAAAATGTTTTGCAATACAAGGATATTGTAATGGAGCCGGAAAACTTCAAAGTGATGGTGGCAGGCGAAGAAGTGAAATTGACAAAGAGAGAATTTATGATATTAGAACTCTTGATGCAGCACCCGGAGAAGGTATTTACCAAAAACAATATATATGAATCTGTATGGAATGAGGAATTCTTAGGAGAAGAGAACGCAGTAAATGTACATATCAGCAATATTCGTCAAAAGCTTGCAAAGGTGAATAGTGGTGAGAACTATATTCAGACGGTATGGGGAATAGGATTTAAGATGCAATAAAAACTTTAAGAAATCTTTATACTTTTCCTAAAGTTTCTAAAATATCGCTTGTTATACTATGTCTATCAAATGAAAAGAAAGGATACAGGAAGATGGAATATGTATTAAAAACCGAAAATCTTACCAAGGTTTATGGTAAGAATAAAGTTGTTAAAAATGTATGCATGCATGTGCGAAAAGGCGATATTTATGGATTCATTGGAAAAAATGGGGCTGGTAAAACTACATTTATGCGCATGGTGGCAGGAATGGCGGCTCCAACTGCGGGAACCATACAATTATTTGAATCGGAAGAATTGGAAAAACAGAGAAGCAGAATCGGAACATTAATTGAAAATCCTGGCATTTATCCTAATATGACTGCCAAAGAGAATCTGGAAGTAGCAAGAAGAAATTTTGGAATTGCGGATAAGCAGGCAGTAGAAGACATGTTGGATTTTGTAGGTCTATCGGATACTGGAAAGAAAAAGGTTAAGAATTTTTCGATGGGTATGAAGCAGAGATTAGGAATTGGAATTTCTTTGTTTCGAAATCCGGATTTTCTGATATTGGATGAGCCAATTAATGGTTTGGATCCTGCGGGAATAAAAGAAATTCGAGAACTCCTTTTAAAATTAAATCAGGAAAGAGAAATAACCATTCTCATATCCAGCCATATTTTAGGTGAACTATCCAAAATGGCGACACGTTATGGAATTATCCGGGATGGCGAGCTGGTAGAAGAGTTTCAGGCAGAGGAACTAGAAGAACGATGTAAAAGATGCCAGAAGCTGGTGGTGGATGATGCAAGGAAGGCAGTTCGTATTCTGGAAGAGTCATTAGGTATTACCGGTTATGATGTGAAGGAAGATGGAACGATACGTATTTTTGAACATTTGGATGATTTAGAAGAAACCAACCGGGAGCTTATTTTAAATGGTGTAAATATCAAAGAAACGTATTTGTCAGGTCAGGATTTGGAAGGATATTTTATGGATTTGTTAGGAGGAGAAAGCCATGTTTAATTTATTAAGTGGAGAGTTTTATAAATGGAGAAAAGGTAAAAGTTTTAAGGTATGTTGTGTGATAACCATTTTATTTATTCTATTTATGTATGGAAGTTTTTTAATGGCAGATCAGATTCAAAAGGGTGAAATGGAAAATGGTACAGCTGGTGTTGTAGTAGAGACGGATGCACAAAGTGAGTCAATATTGGATAGTATTGGTATACTGGATGTGGAGCAGGTTATCTTTTGTTCTGTTGCGAGTATCGTTACAGCAGTTTTTGTATGTATTTTTGTGATTGGTGAATTTGGAAATGGTGCAATCAAGAACATAGTCGGGAAAGGGATGTCCAGAACCAGTATTTTTCTGGCAAAGTATATTATGGCAATGCTTGCTACGATTGTTCTATTGCTAATAATCGGGATTGTAACTTTTATATGTGGTTTGTTTATTTTTGGAATGGATAGGATGAATACAGAACTCATAAAGAATTTGTGCCAGTATGTTGGAATACAGATATTGTTAGGCGCAGCTTTTTCAGGAATCATTGTTGCGATAGGAGAAGTGAGCCGGAATTTAGGTGTGGGAATTTCTATTAGTCTTGGTGTTTATATGCTGGCAAGTACGTTATTCAGCGGGCTGGACTTATTATTTCATAAAGTAGATTTCCGGCCATCCGAGTACTGGGTTGCTAATTTGGTAACGGATTGTCCTTTAAAGGATATTAGCGGGGATTTTATGAGTCGTGTTATAATTGCGGTTATTTTTTGGATTGTTGTATCTATGGCAGCAGGAATGCTGCATTTTAAGAAAGCAGATGTAAAATAAAGGGGAACAGGATGCAGAATATTGTATGGATTGTCAATGGAATACTAGTGGCTGGATTGGGAATTGCACTTTTTCGACTGTGGTGTTATCGGAAGCAAATTCGGCATATTACGGATGAATTAAAAAAACAGGAAGGGGAAACCAATTGTCAGGTGACCTCCTGCTGGCCGGTGGGAAAGACAGAGAAAATGATTGTGTCTATGAACCGGGTGATTCAGCAGCACAAAGAAAAGGAAATTGCCCTAAAGAGAGAGAACCGAATTTATAAAGAAAGTATCACCGGAATATCCCATGACATCCGTACACCTTTAACATCTGCAAAAGGGTATATGCAGATGCTATTAGATGATGCCATTGAGGAGGAGAAAAAACGGGAATATATTCGGATTGTAACAAACCGGTTAGAAGATGTGACAGGAATGCTTAGTCAGCTGTTTGAATATGCACGGATTGAGGCTGGCGAGATGGGTATGGAACCGGAAACATTTTTAGCCGGTAATGTTTTTGCAGAGACCATTTCCATGTTCTATGAGGACTTTGTAAAAATCGGATGTGAGCCTGAGGTTTATGTGTCAGAGGAACCTTGTTATATTCATGTGGACAAAAGTGCATTTATCCGTATCATTGAGAATTTGGTGAAAAATGCATTGGTTCACGGAAAAGGTGGATATAAGATGTCTCTTACAAGGGAAGAAAACCGGATGGTTGTCTGTGTTTCGAATCTGACAGAGAGTATTGAGCAAAAAGATATGGAATATATTTTTGACCGATTTTACACCAGTGACCAGTCCAGAAGCCGTAAGACGACGGGGCTTGGTTTATCTATTGTGAAACGTTTTGCAATAGAGATGGGAGGGGAAGCGGAAGCTTCTTTGGAAGAGCAGTGTTTTACAGTGAAAGTGTATATACCGGTTTCGGAGTAAATACAGGATAATAAATTTTCTAGTATCAAATCTTTCATTTCCATACATGTACTTTATATTTATATTGCGAGTAAATATGATATATTTCGACATAATTCGATATATAAAAAGTGATAGACTATATTGGACTTGGGTATTCATATTTGTATAGATTCAATATACGACGTTTGGAATGGAGGAGCAATGAAAAAACAAATGAGAAAGCAAAAGAAGAAAAAAATGGCGAAACAAATAAGCTGTATACTTATAACTACTATGTTGATTTGCAGTCTAAGTGGCTGCGTTTCGTTAAGAACGAAAGAAACTTTGCCTGCAGGTGCAGCAGAAAATGATATTTTGACTGTAATTCCTGTAGATCAGGAAAAGGAACTGGTTACAATTCACTATGAGTATGGACAGATTAATAAAGAACAGATAGAGCAGACGATTGAAGAACAGTTTCCAAATATAGATGTGGTAATGATACACGATGGGGCAACGAATTCAGTAAGTGCTTTACGGGATAATCTGGAACATGGTATGGAACAGGATATTATTTTAAGCCGTGTGATGCAGCAGATAGATGATATTGCCCCGGATGCTTTGTTGGATTTGTCAGGAGAAGAGTTTGTAAACAATTATTATCTGACTGCGCTGGATGCTTGTGTTTTGCAGGATGGCGGATTATACTATCTTCCGGGTCCTTCTGATGTATATGGTGTGATTTATAATAAAACCATGTTTGAAGAAAATGGATGGCAGGTACCGCATAGCTATTCCGAGTTTGTGGAACTGATTCATACTATAGATAATGCAGGATTAACTGCTATAGAGAATTTTGATGGGGAGGAAGAGGTGCCACTTCGTGCAGTACGTCCTTCTTTGTATTTCAGCGATGCATTTCAGCTGTTGGTTCATTCTTTCGCTTATGATAAAGTATTTGCCGGAAAGGATAATTTGAAATGGCTGACAGATTACCAGCACGGGGAAGGCAGTATGGTAGGGCATATGGAGCCTTACGCTGATACAGTTAAGAAGCTTGTAGATGATGGAATTCTCCGATTGGAGGACTGGGATTTTAAGCCTCGTTTTCGTAGTGATATGATGTACATATATCATTCCACAGCAATGATTTTTGAGACACAGAGCGCTTATGACAACAATATACAGTCTGCCGGTGACGAAGCTGATGAGATTGGAATGCTTCCTTTTTGGACTGGGGATGAGCCGGGAAGTGATTATCTTTATGCTATGCCAAGTTATTTTATGGGTATTAATAAGGCTGCAGCTGATGTCAGTCCGGAGCGGAAGCAGCTGCTTTTGGATATTGTGGGATATCTAAGTACGCCGGAAGCACAGCTTAAGATATTTGGCAGCGGGATGCAGATTTCCAGTGTAAAAAATGTTCCTGTAAACAGCAGTGATTTTACGAAAGAGGTCCAGAAAACGGTTGAGGAAGGTCGTGTCATCAGCAACTTTTATTTTGTAGGTGGTGATACATCACGTGTAGTAGAGACCAAAATGAATGATACTGTCCGGGATATGGTGACTGGAACGATTACAGTGGAAGAATGGCTGCGGAGTGCTGATGAAGTACGGGATGAATTTCTGTCAGGTAAATTGGTAGAAAATAATGTCTATGGAACTTGTGAAAATGATATGACACGAATTGAGGTTGCTTTGATGATGGGAGAAATGTACCGGGCCGTTACCGGTGCGGATATTGCCTTAGTGTATGTAAATAAACATGAGCAGGGCGTCAACTGTAATATGTATGCAGGTGATATCAATGATGTTGTGCTTGCAAATATTGCTCCTGACCGCGTTAGTGAAGATGGAGAAAGTGTAGCTTATGCAACGATGACCGGTCAGCAGATTATGGATAGTCTGGCTGGTACAAAATATGATGATAATACTATTCCGGATTGGTATTTTGTGGCTTCCGGATTAAATGTGGAATATGCTCCGTGGTATAAATCCGGTGAGCGTCTTATCCGTTGTACACTACCGGATGGCAGTGAACTAAAACCGGATGGAAAATATAAGGTGGCATTTTTTAGTGATAAGTTACCTGATACAAATCATAAAGATAATATATCCTTACAGTTGTCAGATGTGAAAGTTATGAAGAAGAAGTGGAAGGATTTATTTATTGAATACCTGGATAGCCAGGGAGGGGTAATAAAGACTCCGGACAAGACAACGACTTTAAATTGGGATATTCAGAAATAATTTACAAAACAGCCAAGGAGAAGACAAATGGAAAAGCAGATTCGACATAACCAGGTAGTAATGATAGTTCTATTACTGATTGCCATGTTATCCTCATTTTTTGTTGTAAACAAGATGGTTCATGACATGGATCGGGCAGCGGATGAAGAAGCTCTTAACCACATTGTGGAAAATACAGAGCAGCTTTATTACAGTCTTTCTAATAGAATTGATGATACTTGGATTATGCTGGATTTTGCAGATATGAGCATATCCGGGTTAGAAAAAGATACACCGGAAAATGCGGTACATTATCTTGAAGAAATGCGGGATAATTCCCAGGCAGTACAGGCGTATCTGATTGCAGAGGATGGGGATTATCTTGATGATGCCGGAAATACAGGGCGGTGGGAATTTGATGAAGCTGTATTTCCATTAGTAGAAGATGGTAAGCCGGTATGCAGATTAAAACAGACTGCTTTAGGTGGTGACTTTTTAGAATTTGCCATACCACTGACTAAAAAGGTGACGGAGCAGGAATACAGTATATTATTAGCTGAATATGAACTGGATTCTTTTTTAGAGGTTTTGGCACTTCGGTCTTATGGAGGGAAAGGGGTTGCCTACGTAATTGACCAAAGTGGAAGAACTTTATTTAAAACGGAAGGAAATCTGCCAAAAAGTCATGCGGAAAATTATTTCTTTTATCAATTTTTGAAAGGAATGAAATTTGAAGGAAATTCGTCTGTTGTGGATGTTGATACTTTAAAGGCGCAGATTGAGGAGGGAAAGAAGGGTGCCGTTTATGCAATGGATGATGAATATTCTTATGCCATTAGTTATTTTCCATTGAAAATTATGGACTGGACGCTTGTACTGATGGTGGATCGTTCCGCCATTGCCAGTGGACGTGTCAATTACATACAACAGACTAAGCAAATTTCCATGGGGATAATCGTTCTTATTATGGTCATTTGTTTTGTGCTTTATATGATGAATACGATGTTGCTTCGCAGGCGTTCCGCACAGAAGCTGTCTAGCAGAGAACGGGTCATCAACGTTTTGTCTACGGATAGTCTTGGGGCATATATTCTGATAGATGCAGATACGAAAAATTGTTCTTTTGTAAGTGAGAGTATTCAGGATTTACTGGGAATAGAGCCATCTTCACTGCGGGGACACTCTTTAAGAAAACTGCTGGATATTTTACATTCAGAAGATTTTGAAAAGGGATTACGTGAATGGGATTGTCAGAAGGTAATCGAGTTTGGACGGTTTCGTATTAAACAGGAAAATAGTGATGAAGATAAATTTTTAAGATGCAGGGTGTTTCCAGAGCAAAATGGCGAAACCGTTATGGCAATTTTGGATGAGACGGCAGATGCGAAAAGAGAGCAGACACTGGAAGAGGCTATTAATCTGGCAAGAAGTGCAAATCAGGCAAAAAGCACATTTCTGTCTAATATGTCCCATGACATCCGTACACCTATGAATGCTATTATTGGATTTGCAACACTGGCTGCCGCAAATGTCCAAAATACAGAGAAAATAAAGGAATATTTAGCAAAAATTCTTTCTTCAAGTAATCATTTGCTGGGTCTGATTAATGATATACTGGATATGAGCCGTATAGAAAGTGGAAAAGTCCATTTAGAGGAGGAGGAAGTGAATCTGCTGGATATTTTTCAAAATATGAAAAGTATGATCAGTGGACAGGTTCAGGAAAAACAATTGAAACTGAAGATGGATATTGTAGATGTTAAGGATGAGAATGTATTCTGTGACAAGACTCGTCTTAATCAGGTACTTTTGAATCTTTTGTCAAATGCTGTTAAATTTACACCACAGGGTGGAATGATTTATGTGAGAGTATCACAGCTTTCTGAGTCTCCGGCAGGTATGGGGTTATATGAAATCCGTGTAAAGGATAATGGAATCGGAATGAGTCCGAAATTTGCGGAAAGAATTTTTGAACCATTTGAGAGGGAGAGATCATCAACAGTTAGCAGGATACAGGGAACCGGTTTAGGGATGCCGATTTCTAAGAATATTATTAATATGATGCAGGGTACCATTGAGGTTTTAACGGAACAGGGGAAAGGTACAGAGTTTATTATCAGAATTCCACTGCGGCTGCAATCCGAACAAAGAAGTGTAAAGAAAATCAAACAACAACAGTTAAAGGTGCTTCAGAGTCTTCCAACCATTGACGATATGAAAGGTTTCATTGGTAAGCGGATTTTGGTTGTAGAAGATAATGAAATCAATCGAGAGATTGCAATGGAAATATTAAAGGCGTTTGGTTTTCAGATTGAAATTGCCAAAGATGGCGCAGAAGCTGTTTCAAAGGTGGCGGCTTCGAAGCCTGGTTATTATGACCTTATATTGATGGATATTCAGATGCCGGTAATGGATGGCTATGAGGCTACAAGAAAAATCAGGGCAATGGAGAATCCGTATCTGGCAGATATCACCATTTTAGCTATGACAGCAAATGCATTTAAAGAAGATCAGCAAATGGCAGTTGAAAATGGTATGAATGGTTTCCTTACGAAACCAATTGATATAAAACAGCTGTTTGAAACTCTGCAAATGTTATTTGGCAGCAAATAGGAAAGAGAATGAAAAATTGTATAGCTTTCGAAAAGATGTGAAAGACTTATAAAAACATCTACTGGAGGTTATATATGGAAAATAGTAAGAGTATGTCCGGCAGGTATCCGTCCGTCGGGCATTTATTTCGTAAGCTAAGTATCATTTTAATTGGAACTTTTCTCTATTCGGCAGGAATTGCTTTGTTTCTTGACCCAAATGAGCTGGCACCGGGAGGGGTAGTTGGTTTGTCTGTTATTGCAAGTCATACACTTGGAGGACCTACAGGAACATGGTATTTTTTAATTAACATTCCAATCACGATTCTGGGCTGGTGGAAGTTTGGAGGAAAATTTATTACTTACAGCTTCTATGCAGTTACATTAAACTCCATTTTTACGAATCTGTTTTCTTTGTTTCCGCCGGTAACAACAAATTTATTACTTGCGGCCATTGCAGGAAGTATGCTGATTGGAACGGGGATTGGGATTGTTCTTAGGACAGGTGCAACTACCGGGGGAATGGATATTATTATCAAAATTTTGAGACGCCGGCATCCTGCCATTAAAACAAGTACACTTTTTTTGACAATAGACTTGATGATTGTCACTTTATCAGGTTTTATTTTTCGTGATTTTAATATTGCTATGTATGCATTTATAACTGTAGCGTTAAATGGAAGAGTACTGGATTATGTATTGTATGGAAATGATGAGGCGAAACTCATTTACATTGTGTCGGATCAATCAAATAAATTGCTAGAACGTATATTAGAAGAACTAGAGATTGGGGCTACTATTTTATGTGGGCATGGTGCTTACAGCAAAACGGAAAAGGATATTATTATGTGTGTAATTAAAAAACGCAGTGCACCGAGGCTGGAGGAGATTGTGAAACAGGAGGACAGTCGGGCATTTATGATTATTTCCAGTGCCAGTGAAATATATGGTGAGGGTTACAAAAATATATTGTTAGAAAAGATGTAGTATGAAAATGCAAACTTTGCATTTTGACGTATAGTTTGGTATAATAAATTGGATTATATTCAATTTCAGGAGCAGAACATATGGAACAGCCAATTTTAGATGGATTAATTGAATACCAGACATCGGGATGTTATCCGTGGCATATGCCGGGGCATAAGAGAAGACTGAATACAATTTTTCCGGAACTGGTGGAAAATCCGTTTTCCATTGATGTAACAGAGGTGGGAAATCTGGATGAGTTTCATAATCCGGAGGGAATCATTAAGGCGGCATTTGAACGGGCAGCAGATATTTATGGTTCCCATAAAAGCTATTACTTAATAAATGGTTCAAGTTGTGGATTGCTTGCGGCAATTTCCGCTGTATGTAAACGGGGAGAAAGTCTGATTGTAGCACGCAACTGCCATAAAGCAGTATATAATGCCATGCGTTTATTACAGATTAAGCCGATTTATGTGATGCCGGAGTGGAACAGTGAGCTGTCTATGTTTGGCGGCATTTCTGCAGAACAGGTAAAGAAGCTGATAAAACGGTATCCGGAGGCGAAGGGAGTTCTTATTGTTTCACCTACCTATGAAGGTGTAGTAAGCGATATAGAGAAGATTGCCAAGATAGCCCATAAAAAAGGGATTCCTCTTATTGTGGATGCTGCTCATGGCGCACATTTTGAATTTATGGCCAATGTAAATGAAACGCTATCCACTACAAATTATAAGAAGGTGCCGGACCCGGCAATTCGAAAGGGTGCAGATATTGTAGTGGAGAGTCTGCATAAGACGTTGCCAGCCATGACACAGTGTGCAATCCTGCATGAAAACAGTCAGATTGTGGAGTCAGCCAGATTAGAGGAGTATTTATCGATTTATCAGAGTACTTCCCCTTCTTATGTATTTATGGCTTCCATGGAAGCATGTATTGAGAAAATGAATCATGAGCGGGATGGGTTATTTATCATTTATAAGGAACTTCTTGCAGAATACAGGAAGAAGTTTGATCAGTTCGTGCATATACATCTTGTTAAGGAAGAGGATTTTAAGAAAGAATGCGTTGCCGGATATGATGATGGCAAGCTGGTATTTTCTGTTAGAAATTGTGGAATCATGCAGGATGGTAAGATGATTCCTTTTACCGGGAAAATGCTTGGCACTATGTTAGAAGAGGAATATGGGCAGATGATGGAGATGGCAGGTGGGAGTTATGTGATTGCCATGACGTCCATAGCCGACTCGGCAGAAGCTTTTGAAGCACTTTATCAGGCGCTAGAGGTAATAGATGGGCAGTTAATAGATTTCGAGGATACAACCGATAACATATTATATAATATATTGCCGGAGCATTTTATGGATATTGCAAGGGCAAAAGATGCAAATTGTGAACAGGTAACATTGTCTGATGCAGTGGGAAGAGTAAGCAGTGATTATATCTATGTATATCCGCCGGGCATTCCAATGATTGCTCCGGGAGAGGTATTTACAAGAGCACTTGTGGAAGAGATTTTGAAGACGGTAACCTGTGGACTGAATGTGAAGGGTGTTGATGTAAAGCAGTTAACGGAAGAGCAGAATTTATTAAGTGCATCAGACATTTATGTATCCGTGACGGCGGCTGCAAGTCCGGAGCCTCGTGGATTTATGGGGCGTAGAAAAAAACAGCGGGGAAAGAAAATGCTGTAAACGGCAAGGGTTTGAAAAATAATGTTTCATTAATATAGAGTACAAGGAAGATAAGAGGATATAGATGTGGAAGGAATATTTATAACCATGGAAGGACCGGATGGTTCCGGTAAGACAACACAGATTGATTTGTTAAAAAAGTATTTAGAGAGCAGGGGATACGACATTGTAATTGCCAGAGAGCCGGGTGGTACTGCCATCGGAGAGGTGATTCGGGAGGTAATATTGAATCCTGCACATAAGGAAATGAGTCATATGACAGAGCTTTTGTTATATGCTTCTGCCAGAGCACAGCTTGTAAGCCAGGTAATCGGACCGGCTCTTTTAGAAGGAAAGGCTGTTATCTGTGACCGGTTCGTAGAGTCATCTGCGGTATATCAGGGAATCGGAAGAGGACTTGGTGTGGATACCGTTTATGAGGTTAATAATTTTGCTTTGGGAGATGTGAAACCGAAGCTGACTATTTTTATGGATTTGGATGCGGAAGAGGGAATAAAAAGGAAGAAAAAGCAGGCTAACCTTGATCGCATGGAGATGGAAGATATGACATTCCACAAGCGGGTGGTAGAAGGGTATCGGAAGCTTGCAACCCTGTATCCGGAGCGTATTGTTCCAATTGATGCAACATTGTCAATTGAGGAGATACATAACAGGATTGTGGAAGAGGTGGAAAAACGTTTTTTTATGGGTTAATTGGTTAAGAGAGGAGGGTTTGATATGGATATGATGCGGGTAAATCAGGTGCAAAACCAGGCGCCGATAGAGAATAATACCCAGGCACCTAAGGGAGATGACAGTTTCAAATTTACATTAATTAGTCATATTGAGAATAACGAATTACAGGAAAAACTCTCTAATCTGATGAAGGATATTGAGGCGCAGGGGGAAAAGATTGCGAAACATATGGATATCCGGGATATGAAACGTTATCGTTCTTTGGTAAAGGAGTTTATGAATGAGGTGGCAGCAAATTCCCATGAATTTTCAAGAGAGAATTTTTTAGATAGAAGGGGAAGACACCGGGTATATGGTATCGTGAAAGAAGTGGATAAATCATTGGATGACCTTGCCAAGGAGCTTCTAAAGGATGAAAAGGATAACCTTGCTATTTTAAATAAAATTGATGATATACGGGGAATGCTTTTAGACATTTCGACGTGATAGAAGGAGAAAAAATATGGCAAATTACAGTGATATTATTGGACATGGAGATATTGTCAAGCATTTTAAAAGCAGTATTGAGCTTGGAAAGGTATCCCATGCATATATTTTAAATGGAGAAAAAGGTGCCGGTAAGAAGACATTAGCTTCTGTTGTGGCAAAATCGTTACAGTGCGAAAGCGGAGAAGCAGATCCTTGTAATACCTGTAAGTCCTGTCTTCAGGCAGAATCAGGGAATCAGCCGGATATTATATGGATTAATCATGAAAAGCCGAATGTGATTTCTGTGGATGAGATTCGGGAACAGATTGTAAATGATATTGATTTAAAACCATATAGCAGCAGATACAAAATATACATTGTACCGGATGCCCAGTTAATGAATTCTCAGGCACAAAATGCGCTGCTTAAGACGTTAGAAGAACCACCGGAGTATGCAATTATTATGCTGCTTACAAATAATGTGGATCGATTTTTACCGACCATTTTAAGTCGGTGTATCGTTCTTAATTTTAAGCCGGTGGAACCATTAGACGTGATTGAATATCTGACAACACAGATAGAAGGTGTGGATTTGCCTACCGCACGTTTTTGTGCAGATTTTGCCCAGGGTAATCTTGGTAAGGCAGTTCGACTTGCTATTTCTCCGGAGTACAAGGAGATTAAAGAAGATTCCATACGTCTTTTGCGGCAGATTGATTCCATGGAAATGGATGAAGTGATTGATGCTGTGAAACAGATGGGAAAATATAAGTTAGACATAACGGATTATATTGATATTATGACGATGTGGTTTCGGGATATTTTGATGGTAAAGATATCCAATTCACCAAATAAAATTATCTTTAAAGACGAATATTCTACGATGCGTAAGCAGGCAAGCCGAGTTTCCTATGAAGGCGTGGAGGAGATTTTGGAAGCCTTGAATAAGTTAAAGATTCGCTTAGAGGCAAATGTAAATTTTGACATCGCAATGGAGCTTATGCTTCTTACAATAAAAGAGAATTTAGCATGAAAATTGAATTTAGCACAGTCATTATAAGGCTTGTACTGAAAGCATTTTGTTCTTAAGGAAAGGAAAGAAAATTAGAATGACAGAAGTAATTGGGGTACGTTTCAGACCAAATGGAAAAATATATTTCTTTGCACCGGGAAAACTGGATTTAGAGGTTGGAGATGCAGTGATTGTGGAGACCGCCAGAGGTGTGGAGTATGGTAAGATGGTACTTAGCCGTAGAGAAATCGAAGAGACAAATATTACAGGAACTTTGAAACCGGTCATTCGTAAGGCGACAAAGGATGATGATGCAAAGAATGAGGCAAACAAGGAAAAATGCAAGAAGGCATTTGATATTTGTCTGGAAAAGATTAAGAAGCATGGTCTTGAGATGAAGTTGATTGATGTGGAATATACCTTTGATAATAATAAGGTTTTATTCTATTTTACAGCGGATGGAAGAATTGATTTCCGTGAGCTTGTAAAAGATTTGGCAGCAGTATTTAAAACACGAATTGAGCTTCGCCAGATTGGTGTCCGGGATGAGACAAAGATATTAGGAGGCATTGGTATTTGTGGCAGAGAGCTTTGCTGTCATCAGCATTTATCGGATTTTGTACCGGTGTCCATTAAAATGGCAAAGGAACAGAATTTATCGCTTAATCCAACAAAGATTTCCGGTGTTTGCGGAAGATTGATGTGCTGCCTTAAGAACGAGCAGGAAACATATGAGTATTTAAATGACAGACTGCCAAATGTGGGTGATTTTGTCCGCACGACAGACGGATTAAAGGGTGAAGTGAGCAGTGTCAGTGTTCTGCGTCAGAAAGTAAAAGTGATTGTTGAGTTGGAGAACGGAGACAAGGAAATTCGGGAATATAAGGCCGAGGAGCTTAAGTTTAAGCCGAGAAAGAGACGGAACAATGACAAGGATAAGGGAAATGATGAGGAATTGAAGGCACTTGAGGCTCTTGAGAAGAAGGAAGCCGGATCGAAGATAGATGATTAGTTAAGAAGGGTAATTTATGGTTACAATATATGAGGATGAGAGGATTGATGATCTACAGTGTAAAGGGTATCAGTTGATTCAGAAGCCGAAGGGGTTCTGTTTTGGGATTGATGCGGTACTGCTTTCGGATTTTGCAAGAGTGAAAAAGGGACAGAAGGTGCTTGATCTTTGTACGGGAAGCGGCGTGATACCGATTTTACTGGCAGCAAAGACGGAGGGAAGTGCATTTACCGGGCTGGAGTTGCAGGAAGCCTATGCGGACATGGCAGACAGAAGTGTAAGATTCAATCATTTAGAAGATAAAGTGAATATTATCTGTGGGGATGTAAAGGATGTAAAGAAGCTTTTTTCGGGAGCTTCTTTTCCTGTTGTAACGGTAAATCCTCCGTATATGACGGAGCAGCATGGGTTGACCAATCTTTATGAACCAAAGACCATTGCCAGGCATGAGGTGGCTCTTTCTTTAGAGGATGTGATTGCTGCAGCAAGTTTCGTACTACCACAAAATGGAAGCTTTTTTATGATACATAAACCTTTCCGGTTAGCAGAGATTTTCAAAGTCATGAAGCAGTATCATATTGAGCCGAAACGCATGCGGTTGGTGCATCCGTATGTGGATAAGGAGCCGACTATGGTGCTGATTGAGGGGCTTAAGGGTGGCAGGGAACGGATTACCATTGAGCCACCACTTATTATTTATAAGGCGAAGAATGAGTATACCGATGAGGTGTATGAAATCTATAAAATGAAAGTGTAAGCCTAAAGTAATATTTATTTGAATTTGCTATAGAAAAATCTTAAATAATGATTGAAAAAAGAATATAGATGTGTATAATAAAAGTAGAAGGTGATGCACAGCCTTATAAGTGAGCGAGTTAAGAGTGGGTGATGCACAGCCCTTAAATGAGCGAGTTAACAGCAGGGGCATTTTTGCCCCTGTTTTTTTCGGGAGGAAATCATTTGAGAGGACTAAAGTTATATGAGATAAATTCAAACTACATAAAATATTTAGCAAAATACCAAGATCATTTGTTTATTTCAGATGGAGATAAAGCAAACAGAAAATACATAGGTATTATTTTACAAATGAATGGTTTAAAATATTTTGCTCCTTTATCATCATTTAAACAAAAGCATAAAAGAATGAAAGGATCTGTGGACTTTATAAAGCTTCGGGATTATGCAGTAATTAACATAAATAATATAGTTCCTGTTCCAGAAGGAGAATATCATTTAGTGGATGTGAATGGGACAAAAGATCAGCAATATAGATTTTTGATGCAGGCAGAAAGTCGTGAAATTAACCGTCAGAGAAATCGTATTTTGAAAAATGCAGATATTGTATATAAACATAAGTTAAGATATGGTGATGCAACACCACTTGCGAAAAGAACAAATAATTTTGTGGAATTGGAAAAAAGATGTAAAGAATATATAGGATGATAAGAACTTTGCAAACACTAAGATGACAGAATAATTAGTATAGGAAAATATATTACAGGAGAACTACATGGCAGGAATGTTATATATATGCGCAACTCCCATTGGGAATTTAGAGGATATTACCCTTCGGACATTGCGCATTTTAAAAGAGGTGGATTTGATTGCGGCAGAGGATACAAGAAACAGCATTAAGCTGTTGAATCATTTTGAAATCAAAACACCGATGACGAGTTATCATGAATTTAATAAATACGACAAGGCAAAACTATTAGTAGAGAAAATGCTGGCAGGAACCAATATTGCTCTGATTACCGATGCGGGAACACCGGCAATATCGGATCCGGGTGAAGAGCTGGTGAGACAGTGTTTAGAGGCAGGAGTGGAAGTGACTTCTCTTCCGGGACCTTCGGCATTTGTTACGGCACTTACCATTTCCGGACAGAAGACGAGACGGTTTTGTTTTGAAGCCTTTTTGCCATATGATAAAAAAGAGAGGGCAGCAGTGTTAGAGGAGTTAAAGAAAGAGACCCGTACAATCATTGTGTACGAGGCACCTCATAAGCTTAAGAAGACGCTGAAGGACTTGTATGAGGCATTGGGTGACCGCAGCATTTCTTTGTGCCGGGAGCTTACGAAAAAGCATGAAGAAAACTATCGGACAACCCTTGCAGGAACAATCGCATTTTATGAGGAGCAGGAGCCTCGAGGGGAATTTGTGCTGGTGATAGAAGGTGCTGACAGGCAGGCGATTCGGGAAGAGGAAATGCAGGATGTGCTTTCTTTGAGTATTCCGGAGCATGTGGAACATTATATGAACCAGGGGATGGATAAAAAGGATGCCATGAAGGCAGTGGCGAAGGACAGAGGAATCGGAAAGCGGGAGGTTTATCAGGCGCTGCTGGAGGAGTAAGCAAAAAGAGGTGACAGGGTTTTTGTTATCTTACTGAGAAGATGTTATATTGAAAAGGCAAAGAAGCATGGGATTTCACTGAGGAGAGTCTACCAAATGGAAAATAATATAATACGAATTGCCATATGTGATGATATATTGGAAATGACAAAATTTATGACCAATATTATTAGTAATATAATGGATGAGAAGAAGATAGAATATGAGATATTAGCGTTTCAATCCGGAAGAGATTTGTTGGAGCAGATAGATAATGTAAATCTCGTTTTCTTAGATTTAGAAATGCCTGAAATGGATGGAATTAAAACAGGTGAGCGTATAAGAAGAGAAAATGAGAAATGTAAGATTATAGTTGCATCAGCAAGAGAAGATAGAATGAAAGAAGTATTTCGATTAGATGCAATGAGATTCGTGTCAAAACCGTATAACCGAGAGGAAATAATGGAAGCAATTGATGCGTATTTACAAACCTATCAAGTAGGATTGCAGAAAATCGAGGTATATAAAAATAGAAAACCATATTATATTATGCAACGGGAAATCCGGTATATACAAGCTTATAATGGGGCAGTTAATATATATGCGCGTAATACTGTTTTTCATAAAGAAGTGACACTAAGTAAGATGGAAGAAATGTTGGATGAACATATTTTTTTCAAAATTCACAAGGCGATTATTGTTGGTTTGGGTTTTGTTACGGAATATACAAAAGACAAAGTGTTTATTGACAAAGAAATCTTACCATTGTCAAGACGAAACAGCAAAGAATTTGAAAGGGTCTTTATGGATTTTGATCTCAAATACAGAGGATAAATATGGATAGCAGAATACTTTTATTAATATTGTATGGAGTAGAATCAATTTGTATATGGATTGGTGCAAAGTATATTTTTGGATGTGATATTGTAAAAAAATGGTTTATTCCATTTGCATATGGAATACTAAGCATGATGTTCTTTTTTGTACCATTTCATCCTGACGATATGGGAGTACTAACGTGGAGTATGATTATTTTATCATATATTATGATGGTGAAAGTCCCTGTTGATAAGGATTGGAAATCAAAGTTATATTATGGTTTTCTTTTGTTTTATCAAGAAGAGCTGACAAGTATTGTGGTTGGAGATTTATTGTTTTATTTTAAAGGGATTTCGTCGAAGGTACAAGATGTAATCAGTTCTTTGATTGATTTGGTTATACTTATTATATTTGCTATCTTATATAATAGAATTCGTGAAAAAGATAGTGGTATAAAGAACACTTTTCGGAAATTAGTAATTCCAATTCTTATTCTGGTTACTGTGGAAATTATGGCGGTTATCGTATATTTGAATTATATTTTGAAAACTATTCACAAAGTGCGGATTCACATAATAGGAAGTGTAGTGTGCATATTTGCAATGATTAGTATTGGTGTTCTATTTGCGATAGTATATTATGTGAAGTACATGAATGAAAAAATGCAGCGTATGATGGAAATGGAAAAAAAACTGTACCAATTGGAAATACAGCATTTTGAAGAGTTGCTAAAAAAAGAAGAACGGACAAAGGAATTCCGTCATGATATAATAAATCATCTTTCATTTGTGGATAAATTGCTTTGTGAACAAGAGCTTGAAGAGGCGAAATCGTACATAAAGAATATGCTGGGATATGTAGAGCAAATTCGTAATAGTAATTATGATACAGGAAATAAATTGATGAATATCATGATAAATTATTATGTATCACAGTTGGATGAAAATGTTAATGTTTCTGTAAAAGGAATGTGGAAAAAAGAAACAGTATTATCGGATTATGATTTGGGAACGATTGTGTCGAATTTACTGAAAAATGCAGTGGAGGCAATACAAATATGCGACTTGGATAAACCAAGATTAAGCATAGAAATAGTCGTCGGAGATATGTTTGTCCGTTTGATAATCAAGAATTCGATGAAAGCTGAATCGGTGATGTTTGATAAAAATGGCAACTTGCAAACAACCAAAAAAGAAAAAGAAATTCATGGTATAGGCCTTAAGAATATTAAAGAGACAGTTCAGAAAAACCAGGGAGTATATGAATATTCCATAGAGGGAAATGAGTTCTGTAGTGTCGTGAGTTTGAGAACAAAATGACCGTTAATTAAGTTAAACGACCGATAATTAAGCTATTGTTGTGAGTCATAGTTTTGTATGCTAGTATCCTGTTTGGAGGAGGTATAAAACTATGACTTTTTTGGGTATTCAGTTATATGGTAGTTTGTTAGAAACATTTTTTGCATGGATTGCCGGTTGATATTTTACTGTCAATGCATCAATTTATTAAGTTGCTTTGGGAAGTATTTAGAAGAATGACAGAGATAAAGAAGAATAAAAACCAGAATTGAGTAACGTTTTATCGTTTAGAAATCATATTGGTATATTGCGGTCTTACAATTCCATCAGGACGGCTTTATATAAAAAGAGGACTCGGAATAATTCACAAAGTATCATCAGAGTCCCATAATCAGCACTTATGAAAAAGTACCTAGGACAAGTATATAACTTTTTCGAATAAGTGTAAATATTATTGGAAGGAAGGGTTATGAAAAAGAGCATTAATATATTAATCTTTAAAACTTTAAATGGCAACTCTTATTTTTATGATGCTTATACTGGTGGAATATATCCCATGGATGATATTATGCAAGACACCCTAGTATATATCAGAGAAGGTTATGAGAAGAAAGAGATACTTAACGAATTAAACAAAAGATATGAAGATAGTGTGCTTGTAGAAGGAGCTGTAAAGTATATATTTAAGTTGGTTTCTATGGGCGGCATTGTTGCTTCGGAAAATCACAGTGGACATTTAACATGTAGGGAGGCGTATCAAAATGTCATTGAATATGGAGGTATGTTTCAGCTGATTTTAAATTTAACTGAAAACTGTAATATGAGATGCAAGTATTGTTATCTGTCTACGGTATATGAATTTTCAAGAAACAGAACATATAACAAAATGTCTTTTGAAACTGCAAAGAAATCAATGGATAATTTTTTTGCATCAATTGCAAAAATTAAAAAGACTATTCCCGGTAAAAAGTGTGCAATTACTTTTTATGGTGGCGAAATATTAATGGAAAAGACATTACTTAAGGATTGTATCGAATACGCTAAAGAAAATGCACCAGCTGACGTTATCTTTTCGATAACTACAAACGGAACACTTTTGGATCAGGAAATAGCTGATTATTTAGTGGATAATAATGTTTATATAGGAGTGAGTCTTGATGGGAACAAAGTAAATCATGACAGAAACAGAGTTTTCACAAATGGTAATGGCTCATTTGACATTGTTGTGAAAAATTTGAAGGATTTTTCTAAACGCCATAGTGGATATAACAACATTAGTATATTGATGGTGAATGATTTTAAAACAAATTTGAAGGATAATCTTATTTTCTTTGAAGAAAATAAAGATTTACCAAGGATTAGTTTTATGACGATGGTTGCTGACTATAATACAGACTATTATAAGCAATTTACACAGGATGATATTGAAAGATACGCTAAAGATTACTACGATTTGTTAAGTGATTATGTAAGGAAGAGAAGCGAAAACAAATATATTGAGAAATATTTAATTGCTTTGTTCGAAATGCCTATGACAGAAACTATGATAAGGCCAAGAATTAATGATGATAGGCCCGACTTTTTGCGGTATACAGGGGCGTGTATTCCAGGAAGCAAAGTCAGCGTAAGAGCCACAGGTGAACTGGATATGTGTGAAAGAGTTAATCCAAATTTCTCTATAGGGCAATATGACAGATGGCTTGATTATAATAAAATAGCACACATTGTTAATGACTTTACTTCAGCTGTTACAGAAGATTGTTGGAAATGTCCACTGAACAAAAAATGTCCTATATGTTTTGCTCAGTGCTGCAAAGATGGAGCTTTTGAGAATTATAATTGTTCGGGATTGATAAATTCCTTTATTGAGAAATTATCAACAATGTATTCTGTGTTAGAAAACAATAGGAGTGCTTATGATGATTTAGTTGCACCTATAGAATTATTATTAAACAATTAAAATGAATAAGGAGAATTCAGGTTGAAAAAACTATTTTTGCTGCAGGGCTACAAATACCTCTATGATGAAGTGAATAACGAATTGGTCTTACTTAATTTGTTTGATGGTGTAAGTACAACATATTATGGAAAAGATGCAAGTGCCCTTAATGATATGTTTACTTGCCATTGGGAACATGTAAAAAATAAGGAACTTGCTAATGAGATGATTAAAAAAGGAATCGCATATGTTTTTGAAGAAAATATTCATATCGAAGAATGGAAAACATCTAGTGATTTAAATGTTGGTGGCTTATTAGAAAAAATACCATTTATTGAAAAAATGTTTTTGGATTTTGGTGATTATTCTGATATAGATAGTTGTGTCAAGTCCGATATGACTGTGCTTCGTCCGTGCTATCAGGTAGGCATCAAAATGAAACAAAAGAATGTTGGTTACTTGGATAATTTTATTGATTTGTTCTCAGAATATTACATAAAAAATTTATTTATTAAGGGAATTGATGGTGATGATGGAATCCAATGCCTTGAAGAACTTGTTAATCGATTTTATGCAAAAAATAATGATGTAGTATTTCACTTAATTGTTGGCGGAAAATTGAATGCAATGCATTTAGATATAGTTAAAAGAAAGAGGGCAAAAATGGTTTTATCAATTGAAGCCCGAGATTTTCTTAAATGTGAGAATATAGAAATCGCTAAAAAGAATAAAATTGATTTTTCAATTTCTTTATATGGTAACAAAGATGATCTATTGTTTGCGATTGAAAAAGCAAATGATAGTAAATTAAATATTGAAAATGTAAGCGAATTCATTGAGGGAGACAGCCTTGCTACGGTTTTGACATATGAACAAAGAAAGGAAATAAAAAAAATAAAGTTTCCTGAAAATTTTTATAATCATAATTGCCTAAAAGGAACAATCTCCATTGATGCCAATGGGGATGTACATCCATGTCCGGGTGTGACAGAGAGTTTAGGTAATATTTCCGAAGTTGACATGGCGAAAGTATTTTCTGATGAAGGGATATATAAATGGTGGAGACTTTCTAAAAGCAAAATAGAATCTTGCGCTGGATGCATATATCGCAATGGATGTGAGGATTGCATTGTTGCTGAATCGTTAGATTTGGAATTAAAGCGAAAACTAATATGTGAAAATATTAAAGCGTGAGGTAATAATGATGATTGTGGTTGAAGACATATACAAAAATTTCAAAGATAAAAAAGTACTTAATGGAATCAGTTTTAAACTTGACAAAGGCGAAATTGTTGGGCTTCTTGGTCCGAACGGTGTTGGAAAAACAACTCTAATAAAAATATTATGTGATATTAATAAACCAAGCTCAGGAAAAGTTTCTGTTGATAAAGAAGATAGAATGTCAGTAGTTTTTGATTTTAATGGTTTATACAGTTCCTTTAATGCTATCCAAAATTTGTCTTTGTATTTGGATAAGGAAGACTCTTTGGATAAAATTGAACAGGTCTTAAGGACGGTTGATTTATGGGATGATAGAAATCGTCGCACCGATACATATTCTAAGGGAATGCAACGCAAACTAACAATGGCTAGGGCACTGCTGAAGAATCCTAATATTTTGATTTTGGATGAACCTTTTGATGGGTTAGATATTGAGAGCAGACACTATTGGATGAAATTTCTTCTTAAGTGGAAAGAGAGTGGAAATTCTATAATTATTACGTCTCATATAATGAGTGATATAGAAGAATTATGTGATAGGCTTGTGATTGTTAAAGATGGCAAAGTAATTTTAGATGGAAAAACAAGCGAACTAAAGCAAGACAATTCCGAATATGTTTCAATTAAGCTTTTTCATAACCCTGATAGAATACTTCTTGCAAAAATATTGGAAGATTTGAATTATACATTTGTATTAGATAATGAGTTAAAAATTTATAACATGACAATTGATAATTTGCAAATTATATTGTCTATGTTGTTGGAGAATGGAATTGTTATTGGTGAGGTTACCTTCGATAAAGATAGTTTAACAAAGATGTATCTTAATTTGATGGGAGACGACAAATGAAAAAATTATTAAAAAAAGATATTTTACATTATTATAAAAGTGCGGGATTACTTCTATGTCTTTTGGCTTCATGTGTAACACCGCTTATAAATTGCGTTTTATATTCAGATTTTGAGCAAAGCATTGTTGAGATTTCACTTGGGATATCTTTTGTGTTTATGTCACCTATGATTATATGTATTGTAATTTCTCTTTTACTTACTTCCTCATTTGCTATTGAAATAAAGGATAAGACTATAATTTATTTGTTTGCAAATAGAATTAAGCAACAAGATATATGGATAAGTAAACTCATAGCAGCATTTGTTCTGGCATATGTAACTTTGATAGTTTCATCTATTATATTTGAAGTGGCGGTTTATATGCAGTGGTCATTTTGGATAAAATATTCTTTTGAGCAAATTTTACTTATGTATTTAATTTTCCCGGTAATAAGTCTGGCTTTTTCAGCAATTTTATGGTTGCTTATGTGGGTAACGAAGAGTTTGGGAAATATGATAGCAGGTATATTCCCAACTGGATTATATATGTTTTCTATATATTTTTGTCAGACATTAGTTGATAAGAATATAGATATCAATTGGTATGTTGTACTTTCATCGATAATTGTTACATTGATTGTTTTGGCATTAATACATAATGCAATTAGAAAAGTAAGTAAAGAGTATTGGGTTAATATTCATCGATGATAAAATCGATATGTTATTTACTGTATATTTGAATGATGAACCATTGTTGAAATGATTCATCTTCACAATATAAATATTGGGGAAGGAGGAATTCACAATGGCGTGGAAATGTACTAAATCGTTTTGTGCTGTTATTTGTTCAGCGTCTGCGGTAGGAACATGTATAGGTGGATGTTTAGCGACTGCATTGGCAGGTACTGTTGTTGGTACGGCAGGTGCTGCTTTAGGTCTTGCTGGATCATCAGCATCAGCACATTTTTCTTCGAAGTGACTTGAGTCAGATAAATGATTTAAGAGTTTTTTGGTCGCTTGTTTTGAGAGGTGTTTGCTTATTGATACAAGCGGCTAAATTTATTTAAACATCATGACTGAAAAACTGGATTATGACATTTATGTTGATGGTTAGATGTAACAAACAAAAATCATCTACTATTTCACAAGAAATAACTACTGAAGCATTTTCAGATGAAGTAAGTACAGAAGAAATATCATCTGAGACTATAAACAGTGAAGTACTAAAGGATGAAGAAGCATTTGAAAAATCAAATACAACTGAGGATACAGTTTCTACGGAAGAATCGTCTTCGGAAATAGTTGATGATTCAGTAACTACTATAGAAGAAGCCATGTGTTTTTGCAGATGCACAAGGTTTTATGGTAATAAATTACATAGATGATGCATTTATTAAGCAATATATCGACAACAGACTACGAAAATAAGCAGGCTGGTCAAATTGTGAGTGGTAATGTTTCTCCTTGACACAACACCTCAAAAAAACTATAATAGAACACAGCTATAAAAGACAAAAGCAGGGAAAAGAAGAGTACATCTGGAATGTTTTTAACAGAGAACCTGGGGAGCTGAGAACAGGAAAAGACGGAACAGATGGAAGATGGTCTTGGAGCTTCTTGTGTGAGACATGCAGTGTTTAGCATAAGGCGGGTGCACCCGTTACAGTGCAGACTGGTAGCAGCCAGTTGATAAGGTCAGCATAGTGATATGCAGATGAATTAAAGTGGTACCGTGAGATAACAGCTCGCCTTTAAGATAGTTTAAGGGCGGGCGTTTTTTATTTATAACTATTCAGGAGGGTAGCAAAATGGCAAAGAAACCATACTACATTACGACAGCGATTGCCTATACATCCGGCAAACCGCATATTGGAAATACCTACGAGATTGTTCTTGCAGACAGTATTGCAAGATACAAAAGATTTGTAGGATATGACGTTCGTTTCCAGACAGGAACGGATGAGCATGGACAAAAGATTGAATTAAAGGCAGCAGAGGCAGGAATTACACCGAAGGAGTTTGTTGACCAGACTGCCGGAGAGATTAAGAGAATCTGGGATTTGATGAATACCTCTTATGACAAATTCATTCGTACAACGGATGAGGAGCATGAAAAGCAGGTTCAGAAGATTTTCAAGAAATTATATGACCAGGGTGATATATATAAAGGTTATTATGAGGGACTTTACTGTACACCTTGTGAGTCCTTCTTCACAGAGTCACAGCTTGTGGATGGTAAATGTCCGGACTGTGGTCGTGAGGTACAGCCGGCTAAGGAAGAGGCTTATTTCTTCCGTATGAGTAAGTATGAGGGTAAGCTGATTGATTACATCAACACCCATCCGGATTTCATTCAGCCGGAGTCACGTAAAAATGAGATGATGAATAATTTCCTTCTTCCGGGTCTTCAGGATTTATGTGTGTCCAGAACTTCATTTAAGTGGGGAATCCCGGTAGATTTTGATCCAAAGCATGTAATCTATGTATGGATTGATGCGTTGACCAACTATATTACCGGACTTGGATACAAAGTAGATGAGCCAAGTGATAAGATGTTTGAGCAGTACTGGCCATGTGACCTTCATCTGATTGGAAAGGATATTTTACGATTCCATACCATTTACTGGCCGATTATGCTGATGGCTCTTGATTTACCGCTTCCAAAGCAGGTATTTGGACACCCTTGGTTAATTCAGAGTGATGGAAAGATGAGTAAGTCAAAGGGAAATGTAATCTATGCAGATGACCTTGTGGATATGTTCGGTGTAGATGCAGTACGTTATTTTGTACTTCATGAGATGCCATTTGAAAATGATGGTGTCATTTCCTGGGAGCTTTTGGTGGAGCGTTTGAATTCTGACCTTGCCAATACATTAGGTAACCTTGTAAACCGTACGATTTCCATGTCCAACAAGTATTTTGCCGGTGAGGTAAATAATAAGAATGTAAATGAGGATGTGGACAAGGAATTAATCGATTATGCTTTAGATACCAGAATCCGTGTGTCAAAGGCAATGGATAAGCTGCGTGTGTCAGATGCGATTACTGAGATTTTCAACCTGTTTAAGCGTTGTAATAAATATATTGATGAGACAATGCCTTGGGCACTGGCAAAGGAAGAGGATAAGCAGGATCGTCTTGCAACGGTGCTTTACAATCTGGTAGAGAGCATTATTATTGGTGCAACCCTGCTTGAGCCATATATGCCGGAGACTTCCGAGAAGATTTTGTTACAGCTTAATGCACCAAAACGTAAGGTAAATGACATTGTGAAGTTTGGTGGCTACAAGTCAGGAAGCTTTGTAACCGATAAGCCTAAGATTTTATTCGCAAGATTAGACCTTGAAGAGGTATTGGCAAAGGTGGCAGAAATGCAGCCTGAGGCAGAGCCGGAGAAAGAGGAGAATCCGGGAATTGATTTAGAGGAGAAAAAGGCGGAAATCACCATTGAGGATTTTGACAAGATTCAGCTTCAGATTGGTGAAGTAATTGCCTGTGAGGAAGTGAAGAAATCAAAGAAGCTGCTTTGCTCCCAGGTTAAGATTGGAAGTGAAGTAAGACAGATTGTATCTGGTATTAAGGCACATTATACTCCAGAGGATATGGTGGGTAAGAAGGTAGTTGTAGTAACAAACTTAAAGCCTGCCAAGCTTGCAGGTATTGAGTCACAGGGTATGATTCTCTGCGCAGAGGATGCAGAGGGTAACCTTTCTCTCATTACCAGTGAGAAGAATTTCCCACATGGGGCAGAGATTTGCTAAAGAGGATAGTATGATGCACTATGAGAAGAGTATTGTCTTTATAGATAGCAGATAATTTAATAAGTAATATGAAAGAATCCTTCTTGTTCATAAGATGCTTTGAAAGCGGAAGAACAGGGAGGATTTTTTGAAAATCTTGAAAACGTAATTATGATATATTGTAAAAATCTTGAAAACGTGATAATATTGCGATATAAAAATCTTGAAAACGTGATAATATTACAACATGAAAAACTTGAAAACGTGATAATATTACAACATGAAATACTTGAAAACGTGATTATTGCATAAAAATCATTGCAATGGATATAGTAAAAGTGGTGATGAATATGAATTTGAAAAGAAAAATATATGACAAGCTAGTCAAATGGAGAAAAGAAAGTCAGGGGACTTCTGCTATTTTGCTAGAAGGAGCAAGGCGTGTTGGTAAGAGTTATATTGCAAGGTATTTCGGTGAGCAGGAGTATAAAACGTATTTGCTAATTGATTTTTCAAATATTTCTGATGATGTTTTAGCGGTTTTTGAACATGATAAAACAGATTTGGATTTGTTTTTTAATAAGTTATCGGTATTTTATAATGTAAAGCTGTATTCACGGGATAGTCTGATTATTTTTGATGAGGTGCAGATGTATCCAAAGGCAAGACAGTTGATTAAGCATTTGGTAGAAGACGGAAGATATGATTATTTAGAAACCGGTTCTTTGATTACATTGCGGCAGAATGTAGAGAATATTGTTTTACCGTCAGAGGAAGAACATTTTCAGATTAATCCACTGGATTTCGAAGAGTACCTTTGGGCAATGGGGGATGAAGTGACCGCAGATTATATCCGTAATTGCTATGAGAAAAAGACTCCTTTGGGTGGTGCCCTGCATCGCAAGGTGATGAATCAGTTTCGGCAGTATATGCTTGTGGGTGGGATGCCACAGGCAGTTTTAGAATATGTTAGAACGAAGGATTTTGAAAAGACGGATGTGATAAAGCGCCGGATTCTTAATCTATATCGGAACGATGTAACCAAATTTGCAAAGGGATATGAAAGCAAGGTTCTTTCTATTTTTGATGGAATTCCGGCTCAATTGTCAAAGCATGAAAAACGATACAATTTAGCATCTATTGAAAAACAGGCAAGATTTAGAGAGTATGAAGATTCCTTTATGTGGCTGGATGAGGCAGATATCATTAATATTTGTTTCAATTCGACAGACCCGGGTGTAGGTTTGGGGCTTAATACAGAGCGTATGACTTTGAAATGTTATATGGCAGATACAGGATTACTATTCAGCCTTGCATTTTCTGATAAAGAACTGACAGAAGAAGAGGTTTACAAGTCT
The DNA here is from genome assembly GCA_029012085.1 of Clostridiales bacterium. Classification (GTDB taxonomy): domain Bacteria; phylum Bacillota; class Clostridia; order Lachnospirales; family Lachnospiraceae; genus CAG-590. The sequence goes on along the minus strand of JAQXLK010000235.1, from coordinate 12,235 downwards.
ATTCTTTTCGATAAGCTGGAATTAAATGAAGGAATGTTTTTAGAAAATATTGTGGCACAAATGCTGGTAAGTTCCGGATATAAATTATATTTCTATTCTAAAAATGACAGAGAGAATGCAGACAACAGGATGGAGATTGACTTTCTTATTCGTCAGAATAAAAAAATCAGTCCGTTAGAGGTAAAATCCGGAAAATATCAAAAGCATACTTCTCTGGATAAGTGCAAGAAGAAGTTTGGGAAAAAGATAGGAATGAGGTATATTATATACACCAAGGATTTACGAGTAGAGGATGATATTGTTTATTTGCCTGTTTATATGACGATGTGTCTTTAATTAGGCAAATATAATGAGTAGTTGTAAATTCAATAAATATCTAAAATAAGCATTTGATAGATGATCATACTTCAAGTTGGGGTATGGTCATTTTTCTTTATATTTGTCTATTCGTTTACTTTCTGGAAATAGGATAAGTTTCGGGATTATCAGCAGCTAATAGATTATGTGACTTTAGTCATACCTAAATTAGTCCTTTTTTCACTACCAAAGAAATCTCATAACTGATAGGATAAGGATGTAAAGTTGATAAAGTAATACAAGGAGAGGAAAAACAGATATGGAAGATATGATTTTGCAGACAAAGGATTTAACAAAGAAATATCAAAACAAAGTAGTTGTTGATAATTTAAATATTCAGATTAAAAAGGGAGAAATTTTCGGACTACTGGGACCAAATGGTGCAGGAAAAAGTACAACGATGAATATGATCTGTTCCATTGTCCGTCCAACCACCGGTTCCATAGAGCTGTTTGGGAAAGATCCTTTGAAACAGAAAAAGGATGCCCTTCATAAAGTCGGTTATATTCCGCAGGAGCTAGCCATACATGGGAATTTAAAGGCTTGGGAAAATGTAGAACTATTCACATCTCTTTATGGAATCAAGGGAAGTGAGCTAAAGAATGCAGTAGAAGAATCCTTAAAGTATGTAGGTCTATGGGAAAGAAAACAGGAGTTTGCAAAAAACTTTTCGGGTGGAATGAAACGAAGATTAAATATAGCATGTGCCATAGGGCATAAACCGGATTTGCTCATTTTTGATGAACCAACAGTAGGAATTGATCCACAGTCAAGAAACTTTATATTGGAAAAGATTAAAGAATCCAATGAAAATGGTGCGACGGTTATCTATACCAGCCATTATATGGAGGAAGTGGAAGCCATCTGTACAAGAATTGCAATTATGGATAATGGAAGGGCTATGGAAGAGCAGCTTCGTGAAAATTATTTTTTGGCAGTACGCATCAGCTTAGTACTGGTATTGGAAATATATATTGTTTTATCACAGTCTGTCTTGACAGGGGCATCGGATAAGGTGCTCCTGCTTTTGGCGTTATTTGTTGGAGTGACGGCAGGAAAAGAGCTGGTAAAGAAAGAGAAACGGTGGATTTTCTTTGGCATGGCGTTTGTGGTTTTTGTGGTAATGGTATTGATGCTTGGAAGGGAATTTCTGCTGCTTGGAATCTTTCTTTTCTATGAAGGTATTTCACATTTAAAGAAGGGAGGTCTCTGGTATCTGGTTCCATTTGGAATTGCGTGTATTCCAAGCGAGAATGGCATTTATACACAAATCATTTTTACATTGCTTCTATGCTTTATTTATGTACAGCATGATTATGTGGTAGAGTCTTATAAGAAACAGACAAAGGAAGATATTTTGTTAGAGCAAAACCTGAAACGCAATATTTCCCAAAAGGAATATGAAATGCAGGAGGAGATAAAAAAGGGACTGTTAATGGCAGAAAACCAGCTGTTAGAAGAGAGAGCGCAGTTGTCTCAGACCTTGCATGATAAGCTTGGGCATAACATAAATGGTTCCGTATATCAGTTAGAAGCGGTAAAGGTTTTGTTGGAAAAGGAACCGGAAACCGCTAAGCGGATGGTTCAGGCTGTGATAGACGAGCTTCGAACCGGGATGGATGAAATTCGTGCGATTTTGAGAAAAGAGCGGCCAGAGAAATTCAAGCTGGCAATTTTGCAGTTGGAAAAACTATGTGAAGACTGCCGTCAAAAGGGTGTGGAGGCAAAGCTGGTTACCGAGGGTGATTTGTCAGAGGTATCGGAGAAATATTTGGAAATTATACTGGACAATGCATACGAGTCGGTCTCTAATTCTTTAAAATACGCGAAGTGTACCAAAATTGATATAAAAATACATGTAATGAACCAGGTTGTAAGATGCAGTATATCGGATAATGGAGTTGGCTGTGAAGAGATTGTGGATGGAATGGGGCTTTCAGGGATGCGGCGCAGAATGAGAGATGTGAACGGAATACTGGATTTTAAATCGGAGACGGGATTTACCATTAATATGCTGTTACCGATAGAACAATGTAAGGATGGAACAAAATCAGTTAGTTCATGAATAAATAAAGATAATAGAGGCAGTAGCAGAAGGGCTTTCCAACAAAGAGATTGCAGAAAAACTCTTTATTAGTGAAGGGACGGTAAAGAATTATGTGACATCCATTCTGGCAAAGGAGAACCTTTCTCATAGAACGGCGCTTGCGGTGTACTATTTGACTGGGAAAAAGCAGGGGTGAGGAGTTGTTTTAAGGGGTAAAATTGTATATAATATAAAAGTCAGTGGTTGATAAGAAACGGATTAGAATATAAATGGGAGGGTGTCTGATGAAAAAATTCAACGTGACGGGTGCATGTTATCCAGAGAAACATTATATGGTGGATATTACTGACCGTATCTGTGAAATTAAACAGATGGTGGATGATGGATGCTACTTTGCGATTAACCGTGGGCGTCAGTATGGAAAAACGACAACCCTGTCTTTGCTTAAGAAGAAACTAGAATCTGAATATGTGGTGTTTTCTATCAGTTTTGAGGGACTAAGTGAAGAAAACTTTAAAAATACCCTGAAATTTACTCAGACTTTTTTGAGAATGTTGTATGACACGATTGAATATGGTGAGGTGTTGCATGTGGGTGTTGCTGCCCAGCAATTCTTAAAAGAGCAGACAGAAAAAAGAGAAATAGATTTTTACGAATTAGGTAATTGCATTTCTAAGTTCTGCAAGATGTTGGATAAGCCGGTAGTTCTGCTGATTGATGAAGTAGACCAGGCAAGCAATTATGAGAGCTTTGTGGATTTCTTAGGACTTCTCCGTGCTAAGTTTTTGAAGAGGGATACAAGACCAACTTTTCAGTCAGTTATTCTGGCAGGGGTATATGATATCACGAATCTGAAGTTAAAGATTCGTAATGAGAATGAACATCAGTATAATAGTCCATGGAATATTGCAACTGCATTTACCATTTCTATGGATTTCGAGCCTCAGCAGATTGCTACAATGCTGTCTGATTATGAGCAGGAGCATCATACAGGTATGGATATTATGTCCATCGCACAATTGATATATGACTATACTTCAGGGTATCCATTTATGGTATCCAGAATTTGTATGTTAATAGATGAAATAATTAAGGGACATGAAGCAGAGTATGGCATTGTAAATGCATGGTCCCAAGAAGGAGTAAAAGAAGCAGTCAAGATACTGCTGTCTGAGTCAAATACACTTTTTGATGATATGCGAAAGAAATTGCATGAGTTTCCGGAACTTCGGAATATGTTGTATGAGATGCTATACAATGGTAAGAGTTATCCGTATGTAATTGATGATAAATATGTTGATATTGCAGAGATGTTTGGCTACATTAGAAGTAATGGAAATGTATTGAAATTGGCAAATCGAATTTTTGAAACCAGATTGTATAATTTGTTCGCTTTTGAAGAGGGAAAAAATAGTACAATATATACCGCAGGGGCAAATGATCGAAATCAATTTGTTGAAAATGGACATTTAAATATGCAGCTCATTTTGGAACGATTCATTGTGCATTTTACAGATTTGTATGGTGATAACGACGAGAAGTTCCTTGAGAATGTTGGAAGGAAGTATTTCTTGTTTTATCTTAAGCCAATTATTAATGGTACTGGTAATTATTATATTGAGGCACAGACACGAAACGAACGTAGGACTGATGTAATTGTGGATTATCGTGGAGAACAATATGTAATTGAAATGAAAATCTGGCATGGGGACGAGTATAATCATCGTGGTGAAAAGCAGTTGTTGGATTATTTGGATTCGTATCATTTGGATAAGGGGTATATGTTGAGTTTTAATTTTAATAAGAAGAAAAAAGTTGGGGTAAAAGAACTTCAAATAGGAGATAAAGTCATAATTGAAGCAGTTGTATAAAGTTGAAGTGGGTAAGTACTACAGCGATTGAACAACTTCAGTAACAGATTGAGCAGCTAAAGAAACAACAAGCATAACAGGTCTGTTTCAATCCAGAAAAAGTAAGGCTTCAGACTGGTATTATTTATTTGCTAATACCAGCCTGAAGCCTTTTGATATTTATATCCTTATACTAACCCAATAAAATATTCCACAACTATCGCAACAATCACCACAAGAGCAGAGATAATAAAGCCATGAACCATAGGCTTAATTCCAGACTTGCTCATATCCTTAAAGCTTGTATTAAGCCCAATTGCGGCAAGGGCGGCAACCATTAAGAACTTGCTTAATTCTTTGGCTGCGTTGGCAACGGCAACCGGAATCAGTCCGACGCTGTTTATAACAGCCAGTGCGATAAAGCCCAAAATGAACCATGGGAACAGAGACAGGAAATTCACATGTGTCTTTATTTCGCTGTCATCACCACCGGCAGCAAGTGCTTCTTTTTTCTTTAAATGTACTTCGATTAAGGCAAAGATGATTACCGTTGGAATAATCGAAAGTGTTCGTGTGAGCTTTACCATGGTGGCGAAATCTCCGGCTGCTTCTGAAAATGCATAGCCGGCAGCTACAACGCTGGAGGTATCATTTACTGCGGTTCCAGACCATAAGCCGTATGCAATGTCACTCAATCCTAGTGCTTTTCCCATAATCGGAAACAATACAATCATTGCCATATCAAATAAAAAGGTTGCGGACATAGCATAAGCAATATCGCTGTCCTCGGCGTCAATTGCTGGAGAAATGGCAGCGATGGCAGAACCTCCACAGATTCCGGTTCCGGCAGAGATGAGATTGGAAAGCTTCCAGTTCAGTCCTAATGCTTTTCCGATAAAATGTCCACCACCAAAACAGGTAAGCAATGTAAAGCACATAACCGTTAATGACATTTTTCCCACATTTAAAATCGTGCCAACGCTTAAGGAAGCACCGAGTAAAATAATGGCAAATTTAAGTATCTTTTTTGAGGTGAATTTCAATCCGCCTGTCAGGAGTTCACTGGGTTTCTTAAAATGATTGATAATCATTCCAAGAAATAGTGCGATTACGGAGGCTCCAATCAAGTGTATTGGAAGTAGCGATTCCAGCCATTTTGCCACCGCCGCGATACATAATGCTAAGAAAAAACCGGGAAGATAACTTCCGAATGTCTTAAGAGTTTTCATAATTTTTAATCCTTTCATGTTAAATATGATTTGTATAAATGATTCATTTATGCGTGTTTTCAAATTTGTTTTTCTAAAAGTAGAATATCATAACAGAAAGATAATGACAAATTATAAATTATTATGATATGATAACTATACGGAATGAATAATGAAAGAGTATATTAGATAATTACCGAAAACTGTATAAAATAGGGAGGACAAAACTATGCTTGATTTAAGAATCCAGACATTTCTTGCCGTATGTCACTGTATGAACTATACAAAAGCAGCTGAAGCTTTGAATCTTACACAGCCGGCGGTATCGAAGCACATTCGCTATCTTGAAGATTTTTACAACGTTAAGTTGTTTCATTATGAGAACAGGAAACTTAACCTGACAGAACAGGGCATCTTTTTAAGAAATGCAATGGAAGCCATGTATCATGATTCAGAAAAGGTGAAGGATGATATTGCGTTATTGAAAAAAAGACAGCAGATACGGATTGGAGCCACTTTATCAATCGGTGGTTATTATCTTCCTGAACGCCTGACCTTGTTTTTGAAGAAGCATCCGGAGCTAGACATTTCTGTTACAATTTCATCTACGGAAGAGTTGCTGCTAAAGCTTAACAATGGAGAATTTGCATTTATTTTATGTGAAGGAAATTTCAGCAAGCAGGATTATGACTACAAGCTGATTAAGCAGTCCCATCTGACTGTATTTTGCGGAGCAAATTATGATACAAGCGACATTACGGATTTGAAGTCACTATTTTCACATCGGATTTTTCTTCGGGAGAAGGGGTCTGGTACAAGAGAGATTTTCGAACATTTTCTGCATGAAAATGGGTATTCGGTTTTGTCCTTTGTGAGTTTTTGTGAGATGAATAATCCGGAACTGATTTTAAAATTAATATCCGATGGAATGGGTATTAGTGTTCTTTATCATGATGTGGGGGAGGAGATGCTTGATAAGGGCAATTTAAAGGAGATTTTCCTGCCGGATTTCCGGTTAGAGCATGAATTTAATGCCATTTGGAATAAGGGAAGTATTCATGGGGCATATTATGGGACATTGGTCGATGACTTGATAGGGGGGATGGAGCAGAAGGGAGAAGAATAAATAGAAAAAGCAGCACCGGATTACTCCGCTGCTGCCTCTGTGTCCTCTACTGCTTCTTCTGTATTATCATCGGATGTTTCCGGTAGTGCAGAACCATCATTTTCACGAATAAATAAAATATTGGAATCAATCTTTAAAAAATCTTCATCTTCAAAATAATAATAATCATTAGAAAGTTTAATCGGAACTTCCAAAACAACCGGATCCATATATCCCGGATTTGCGGTCGTTCCTTTTAAAATTTCAATAATTCCTTCTGCAAATTCTGTTTCGTAATCCACTTCTGTGGTGTTATTAAAATCACCATCTTCTACCTGAGCGTTAAATTTCTCAATATAAGCAACTACATCATCGTAGGTGGTCTCTAAGGTATCTAATGGATAAACAGTTACTTCCACAATGTAGCTGTCAGTGCTCTTATCTTCCTTTACATCTGTAACCTCGTACTTGGCATTAGCAAAAATGGATTGTGCCAGATAATAAAACTCAGAAAGAATCGTACCATCATCTACTTCCTTCACACCATAGTAGTTCATAAGGTTGTGAGCCTGATAATCCATGTTTGCAACGTAAACAGCTTCTGCATCCTTTTGAGAAACACCGGTTAAAGTCATGTAATCCTTTGAAACATTCTTATAGTTAATATCCAAAAGACTTGTTACATATCGGGAATATACCTTGGCCTTGCTGTCAAACAGGCTGCATCCTGCAAGCGAAAGCATTAAAACACAGACGAGACTAAGTACTGATATTTTTTTGAATGTAGATTTCATATATAAACTCCTCCTAGGGTATAAATTCGTTCAGACGAATAAAATATCTATAAGGTATAGTAGAATTTACTCGTATGCTAGTTTACTATAACATAAATTGCAGTGGGTGTCTATTGCTTAAATCAAGGTAATAGTGGTTTATTTATTTTATTCTTTTCTCTTTACTAAATGATTGTGTCTATCATTGTTTAGTGATAAAATAAAAAAATACTTGAAAATTGAGTAGATTGAACAACGTATAGTTTCGGTCATATATTTTAGGATTATCGATTATAACTGTATTAGAGAGGGGAACGAAATAATGAAAAGAAAGTTTGCAGGAATGATGGCGTTTGCTATGGTTTTGTCAGCCCTGTCTTTACCTGACGTGGATAGGCGATTGGCAGCGGAAAAGACAGTTTTTGCACAAGAAGCGGATTCCAATCTGCTTTCGAAAGTGAATGAGGCAGAAGTAACAGCGGAAGATCTTGGGATCCCAGGGGAGAAACGGTATGGAACTTCCTATTATGCAAAGAACATTTGGGATATGGCAGTAAAAGATGGCAAAGTTCTGTTGTCGATGGGCGATTATGAAAGTAATACAGGAAGAGTGCCAATTTATTATTATACGAATGACTCGACAGAGAAAAAGGAATGTTCTTATAACGGATTTAGTGGTGGACTGAGCTCAGAGGAAATTAAGCGTTTTATGGAAATTGATGGCGAGATTTATGCAACGGCGACGGATCCGTTAGGAGCCGCTCATGGAAGCTACTACAAATATGATAGTGCAAAGAATCAATGGACAGATTATTATACGTTACAGGCAGCCGTACATGTTTATGACATGGTGGAATATGATGGTAAGATTTTCTTTGGCGGTATGTACCGTATCCAACCAGGAAAAGACCAGATATATTGCTGTGTTAATAGTTTGGACAAGAAAGATTTCTGTACCAGTAAAAGTTCACAGGTTGTTAAGTTTTATTATCAAGATGGGACTGAGTTTGAATCGACAGAATGTGTCAGTTCATACGATGGTAAGACCTATTATTGTTATGATTACTGGCGTGCATATAATTTATTTGTATATAAAAATGAATTATATGCGATTCATACTTCCAATCCGAATTATTCCTGCACAACGACATCAGGTTTATTTAAATATGATAAAGAAAAAAATGGATTTTATATGGTTTATGATGGTAAGGAGTCGCAAACAATTGTGTCGGCGCATCGAAATTATACACACTTTACGTATGCAAATCCGGATGGTACATATGCAGGGGGAAAAAAGCTTCCTTTCTATTTTTCCTTTGAAGATAATTCTCAAGTATATGAGGAATTAAAATATGGACAGGAAACGGTTTTCAGTGAGCCGGTTTTTACGGCAAAGTTTGAAACGGATAAATGGTTTGTGGTAGTATGCAATGGAATCTTTAAATGCCCGGATATGATGTCATGTGAACCGGTATCGTTAGGAAAAGGATATGAAAATTATGTAGTTCGTGATGCATTTGAGCAGGATGGAAAATACTATTTCCTTGCTTCCGTAAAAAATGGAAAAGATGATTTTACGACGGCAGTATTTGAAACAGATGATAATTTTGAAAAATTTCGTAAAGTGGTAAGTTTCCCAACAAAGTCTTTTGCCAGAAGTTTTGCGTATAATGACGGGTATCTTTACTTTGGATTAGGCAGTAATGGTGAAATTGATGGAATTGGCAGTTCTGAAGTCAGTACTTACAGTGGAACGGTTCTTCGTATCAATCTTGCAGAGTATGCGAAAAATGAAGGTAGTTCTGAAACAACGGAGAAGACAACAGAAGTACCGGTAACAACGGAAAAGAAGACAGAAATACCGGCAACGACCGAGAAGAAGACAGAAGTATCGACAACAACGGAAAAGAAGACAGAGACACCGACAACAATAGAGAGCAAGCTGGTAAGAAAAAAGGGAGACGTCTTTAGTGTTAAGGGTGTAAAGTATAAAGTGTTAGAGGTTAAAAATGGAGAGGGAAAGGTAGAGTGCATAGGTGCAAAAAATAAAAAATGTAAAAACATTGTGATTCCTGCAAAACTCTCTTTCGGAGATGAAGTCTATAAAGTAACTGCTATTAGAAAATATGCATTTAAGAAGTACAAAAAGCTGACGTCTGTAACAATTGGTTCTAATGTAACAACAATAGGAAAAGAGGCGTTTAGAGGCTGTAGTAAGTTAAAGAAAGTAACTATCAAATCAAAAAAATTAAAAAAAGTAGGAAAGAATGCATTTAAGGGAATTAAGTCTAATGCAAAGATAAAAGTACCTTCTTCCAAGAAAAGGAAATATAAAAAATTGTTAAAGTTAAAGTAGATTCTTTTGATATTGCGGTGAAGGCAATTGAGAAAGCAAACGTAGAGATTTCACAGAGTAGCAAACAGATTTCTACGGATATGGCAGACATAACAGGTCAGTTAATGGATCTTGTACAGGGCGAGGAATAGATAATTTAGCAAAGAGCCAATGAACTTGTGGAGATTTTCACAGGTCATTGGCTCTTTTTTTGTAGATGTTGTAATCTTTTTAGCTGGAATGAAATATTATTTCTTTTCGCGGACGTCTATCAGGACATAAGAACTTGCTGCTCCGCGGGTACAAAAGAACATTTCATCTGTGTAGTCTTCATCTACAAGGAATCCTATATGGAAAGTAACGGTTTGTCCCGCAGGAATCTTTGTATACAGGAAGTGTTCATCCTGATTATTAGTAAGGGAGGCGTCAAAATAAATAGGTTCGGTAAAGGATGAATCGGTGTAGTAGACCGTATCTTCTGTAAGTGTGCCATCTGTATTTTCATTAAAGAAAGCAAGTTCATAATCTGTACAATAGTTCATTACATCTTCTTGGGAAGAATTGGCAACACTAATGGTCAGGTAGACAAATTTCTGTTTGACTTTTTTTGACTCAATGACTTCTGGAACAGTATGGATGCCATCTCCTTCTGAATAAAGTTTGCGTTCCCGGGAAAGAAGAGTTCCGTCAGCGGTGATATATTTTTCATCCAGTTTTAAATCATTCCTGAAATTAGAACGGTCAAAGTCTTTAATGGAATCGTAGTATTCTACCTGCTCCACAGTCACATGGCAGTCAGGATTGAGGTCGAGGTCAACTGGAAGCGTATCCCCGATATTGTAATAAGAACTAGGGAAAAGTGGCTGGTAGTCATCTTCCTCTGCCTGAATCCGGGATTCCATTATTTCAGCATAGGAATTCGTGATAGACGCATGTTCGGCATCGGTAGGTTCTAAGATGATGCCATCCGCAATTTTCTTCGCTTCATCGTCTGAAATTTCATATCCAAGCAAAGCTTCGAACATGTAATGTTCGTCTGCAAAAAGGACATAAAGCATTTTGTCGTATTCAAAGTTGGAGGACTTTTTCAAAAGGTAGGCAGGACGTCCGTTGGAAGTAAACTCCTCTGTGGATACGATATAGTCTGTTGTCAGGTGGATTTCTCCGTCATAGTCTAGTTTTGTAACACCCGGAGAGATGCCATGTGCAGAAGGATTCTCATCGTTTGGGTTTTCATATTTATCCTCCTCATCAACAGATGTTTTAACTCCTTCCGGAAGATAGGAAAACTTTATCTTTACCGGCTGGAAGTCATAGCTTGATGAGCCTGTGATCCCTGTTTTAATAGAAGTCTGGTCAGAGGAATCTGTTTCACTATCTGCAGATAATTTAGTGGATGATTGGTCAGAGGATTCCGTAGAGGATTTTACGGCTGGAGTGATTACAATATCAGCCTGATATTCATTTTTTTCGAGATGAGTCTTGTAAAGTTTAGATGCAGCCATTGTGGTGGAAGAACCAATAATCAGAATAAGAGCAAATACAGCCGCAATCTGGTATGGCTTATAGCGGAACAAATGAGCTTTTGGTTTATCATTTAAGCTGTCTAAAAACGCAGATTTCTTTTCTGTATATTTTTCTGAGAATTGGTGGTTTCCTTCAAAATGGTCGAAGTCATCCAGAGTAATGTTGCTGTTTTTTATATCCGATGTAGAAAATTCATTGTTATTAAATAATTTTGTACTCATAATGTTCATCTCCTATCATATTTTTTAGGGTAGTAACGGCCCTTTGCAATCGTTTACGGGCAGCAGCGTCACTGATTTTCAATGCCTGAGCAATTTCCGTAATGGATAACTGCTTATAGTAGTAGTCGATAATGATTTCTTTATATGTAAGAGGAAGTCTGTTTAGTAAATCTTTGATATAGATTTCATTTTCAATCTGCAGTGTGTCATGAATGGATGAATTATCTGTAAAATAATCCAGATTTTCATCTTCTGTGGAAAAAGTATAAGTACTGTTTAGTTTATTTTTTCGGTACATATCAATCGCTACATCTTTTATGGTCATTAATATATAGTTACGGCTTTTTCGTGAAGTCACATTGCCGAATTTGTTAAGATGTCTGGAAAGCTTTACAAATGCTTCCTGTACAGCATCTTCTGCCTGATGATGATCCCGCAGAATGGAATAGGCTGTCATAAACATTTTCTGTTCATAAAGTTCGTAAAGCTGTTCCATAATCTGCCGGTCACTGAGGGGTTTCTTCATGCGTGCACTTCCTTTCTTTTGATAATCTGATGCTTCCTATAGGATTTTGAACGTTCTGGTATAGCGAGTGATTTATATTTGCTATACTAATTATTATAACGTACTAAGTAGAGAAAAGTGGACAATTTATTGTATCTTTGTTACTGTACAGACGTTATCAATACACAGCTTCAGATTCGAAAAAATTGTTTTTCATGAGGGCTATTTGCGTCCGTTGGTACTTAGGCTGCGTTCTTTGCAGCCTTATGTACCATTACGCACGCAACTAAGCGCAAGCGGGCCCGGT
>JAQXLK010000234.1 GCA_029012085.1 Clostridiales bacterium | reverse complement strand
TCATGATTTGCCATTGGAAGTATTATTGTCTTGCAATTTGGATTCTCAGAGAGCAAATCCAATGACATCTTCATATCCTTAACTTCTTTGCTTCCACAAATAGCCAGCATAGGAACAGTGACCATTCTGTAAGAGGGTAGCTTTACCAAATCCATTGTGTTGGCAAAGAAAGAGCGATATACCTGAGGTGTGATCTGTTTGGAATATTCAGCCATATATATTGTCTGTTCCTCTGTGAAATTCCAATATTTCCCCTGAAAACGAACCAACCATCCCCAATGGAGAAGTTTTGCAGATACTCCGGATAAACTGCAATACATTTTAATCGTTTCCGCTCTTGGATTTACCCACGCACTTAAGAAAACAGCAAAACAAAACAGTTCCGGATGCTCATTGACCAGCATGACCGCAATCTGCCCACCAAGGGAATGTCCGATTACACCAACTTTATCTTTATGGAGACTGGAGATCAGCTCATATAGCTCTTGTTTTGTCTTTTCCGGTTCATACACGATATCTGCTGCCCTTCCGGCACCGGGAAGATGAGGTACTACAAGATGATACCGGTCCGAAAAGCAGTATTGGTGACTGAACGTATCTAAAGCTCCTGCACCATGAAGCATAATAATTGTAGGATTGCCTCTGTTTCCGTATTCGTCATAATAAATCATTTTCATCTTCTCCAATATTGTTTATAAAAAGTGCAATTTCAGCGTTAACCTGTTCTGGGTTATCTCCATTTGCAAAATGTTTTGCGTTCTTTATGTAATGCAGTGGATATCCAGTCTGTCTTGACCATTCCCTACAATACGATTTCACCTTTCCTGTACTGTCTTTTTCTCCCACCAGTATCAACACAGGAAATTCAAAATGGACATCCTGATTTTCCTTGGGAAAATATTCATACGCAATCTTCATCTGCTCTATTATTTCTGCTTTTGATAATGGCTTTAACATTGACATCATCTTTTGGTACGAATACTTTGTCTTAGAAACTGCCCATGCCATACTTATTCTTAAAGCACTGGAAGGAAATAATTTTGCCATTGGAGCAACCTGTTTCAGCCACCACAAATCCGATTTTGAATAATATGTCATACCCAGCGGCGTTGTGTCCAGAGCAACAAATCCTTTCACCATGTGGGGGTATAAGGCTGCAAAATGCTGACACGGGTAACCTCCCATAGACATTCCCACCAGAAAAACTGTTTCAATCTTTTCCTTGTTAAGAATATCATGAAGAATTTCTGCTGTATCTTTATAAGAAAATCCCACATAAGGCCGAGAAAACCCATGCATAGGAATATCCCACAGCAGGATTGTATATTTGCCGGAAAAATAGGCTGTCTGTTTCTCAAACATGGTATGATCGGCTGTAACACCATGGGAAAAGACAATACAATTCTGACACTCTTCAACCCGGTTAATCCAATAATGAACAATCCCGCCTTTTACTTTGATTTTTTTATGTTCCATAGACTTTATTTTTCCTCTGTATATATTGTTCTCCAGAGATTGATCAGCACAGAAATCTCCTTTTCGATTTCTTCAGGATTAACCCGACCGGAGCGATATTTTTTCAGCATATAACCATCCATTGCATAAAAAATTTCCTCATACATTGCTTTTCCATCAATGTCCTTGCGTAATTTGGCGGTATTGATCTTTGATAAGACAAGCTGTTCACTCGTCTGACTTTCCTGCGAAAAACTATCCTCTATTGCACTTTTAATCTCAGGATACTGCTCATAATATGCGTTCAGAGAAAACGCACCGATGTAAGGGTATTTCTCCATCAGAGAGCATTTTGCCATCAAAGAGCGGTGCAACATTTCAAAAAAGTCATCTGTCTCCATAACTTTATACTCCGAAATTGCCTGTTTTGCTACTTCCAGTGCATGATTCCACAGGTACATATATAACTCTTTTTTATTCGTAAAATAATGAAAAAGTAACGCTTTGGAAATTCCTCCACAAGTAGCAATTTCTGACATAGACGCACCTTTATAACTGCTTTTGGAAAATACTTTATATGCAGCATCC
>JAQXLK010000233.1 GCA_029012085.1 Clostridiales bacterium | reverse complement strand
TATACCCATTATCTTTCAACAAAGAAATCCCCTCTGATATCTTCGCACTATCTGTGGTTTCTGTCAGTTCTATCTCTAAATATTGCTTAGGTATCTGATACTTATCAATTAAATGATTTAGCACCTCTACAAACTGATTATCCTTCAAATGAAGCCTTGATACATTCACAGAAATTGGAAGCGGGTCCATACCATCATCTATCCAGCCGCGTATTACTTTGCAAGCCTCCTCCCAAATAAAGGCATCCATCTTTGTCACAAACCCATTCTTCTCAAAAACCGGTATAAATTCCATTGGAGGAACAATTCCCTTCTCCGGCTGAATCCACCGAACCAATGCTTCAGCACCTACCATTTTTCCACTCTGCATACTGTATTTTGGCTGAAGATACATAACAAATTCATGATTTTCCAATGCCTGCTCCATATGATCTTCGATATATTTTCCCGTTAATACAGACTCTTTCATTCCTTCTTCATAAAATGCAACATGCTGCAATGCATTCCCCTTAATACTCTGCCTTGCAAGTGCAGCCCTGTCACCAAACTTCCGAAGCCCTTCTCTGAAATTCTCCACAAAGGCAACTCCGAATACCAGCCGGTAAGCAATTCCTTTATATCCTAATAAATTACTATTCAATATCTCAACGAAATCAAGAATATCCTGTTTGGTTTCATAAGAAAGCATAATCATAAATGCGTCCGCAGTTAAACGTACAAATATCTGATCCTTGTTGCATATGACTTTCAAAGATTCAATAAAATGATTCAACAGTTCGTCTCCAAATGTTTCCCCATACATCTCATTAATGGCTTTGAATTTCACAACGTCAAACTGTACCAGAGCATACTTCGCCTCCGGATTCTTCCGCACTATTTCATTTACAACCTTAAAAAACATAGCCGGTGTCCGGTCCGTTGTTGAATTCTGTGCCAGGTGCATCTGATAAATCTCCTCTGCATCCAATGGCCGTACCACCACATTCATTCGGATAACTGCTCCATCCTCATTCTTCATCAGAAAACATTCTATCTTATGATACGTATACATATCATTCTGTGTCTTCATACGTACTGAAACACTTAACCGTTCTTCCTGTATCGGAATAAAATGCTCACTGCCTATCATTCCATTCGTTACCTTCCGTAAGAAAACACTATATGTATCCTTGTCCTCTTCCTGCACATACTCCAACAGCTCTTCAATGGCATTCGAAATCGATTCCCTATCAGAAAGCAACGAACTGTTCGCATTCACAATCTCCCAGCCCTGATGTACATCCCAGAATAATACCAGTACATCACTCATAGACTGAATTACATTCAAAAAATCCATATTAGATGCCATGACCAACCCCTCCCTTCTAACAAAAAAGGTTTTTCGTACACTATATGAATTATAAATTCTAAACAACCCTATTAGTATATTTTAACAAAAAATCTGCATTTTGTCACGAATAATTATTAATTTCGCCATAAATTTTAAAGCCATTTGTTCCTGTTCATCCGCTATCAATGTACAGCTTCAAGTTTAATAAAATTGCTTTCCATAAAGGCTATTTGCGTCCGTTCTTCGTTACCTGACTACTTATCATTTTTTCCAACGATTGAACAGGAAGCGGTTTTGCATAGAAATATCCCTGAAACCATGTAGCATTATACCCCTGCAAATAATTCTGCAGTTCTTCATTTTCAACACCTTCCAGACATGTCACCATATTGGATTTGTTGGCAAAATACAATATTGAACGAACCATCTCCTGATTTTTTTGATTTCCCATAATATCACGAATAAAACTCATATCAATCTTTATCTCATCCATTGGAATTGTCATAACGATATTCGAGGAAGCACTCCCCGTCCCATAATCATCCATTGCCACTCGTATACCACAATTGTGAAAAAATTCCACCTCCTGAGCCAGCTCATCCAAAGGAAAATCTTTACACCGCTCCGTCAATTCCAGACACAAATGCTCTGCTGGAAAAGCTGTGTCCGCAAGAATACGCAATACCTCTTTGTGAAATTCCGGTTGTTCCAACTGTCTGACAGAAACGTTCACATTAATGAAAAAATCCGGTTTGATTGTGAGAAGATGCTTTGTCTCCATAAGAGCCGTCCGAAGGACATAATTTCCCAAATCGTACATACTCGGATCTGTCTCCATCCATTCAATGAACATACCCGGTGGTACCTTTCCATATGGCTCACGTTTCCAACGCACAAGTGCCTCTGCACCAACCACACACCCTGTCTTGGCAGATACAATAGGCTGGTATTCCAAATAAAAGCCTTCACAGTTATTGCGAACGGACTGATGAATCACTTTCATTAGTGCAAGATCCACACCCCTGGAAGTCTGTACTTCATCGTTAAATATAACCAGCTTTCCCTGATGCTTATGTACAGAATGATTTAGCGCATAGCTAACCTGACCACGAACAGACGAAGAATCTCCTTGGTAATTTTCAAGAAGAATCGCACCGGAAGCCATCTTTAAAGGTGTCATATTTTCCTCTACCATTATCCCTGTGTCAAGGACACAGCGTACCTGCTGTTCAAACTGAAGAAGCTCTTCCCGTCCCGCTTTTTTCAATATAAATACAAAGCGCTCTCCCTCTAGTCGGTAAACTGCCTTGTCCATGTCCATCATATAGATGAACTGCAAGGCTATTAATCGCAGCAGCTCATTGGAATAATCGAGACCATAGATGAGGTTAAACGTGTTAAATCCTTCCA
This sequence comes from Clostridiales bacterium, assembly GCA_029012085.1. Taxonomy (GTDB): domain Bacteria; phylum Bacillota; class Clostridia; order Lachnospirales; family Lachnospiraceae; genus CAG-590. The sequence continues at coordinate 10,800 of JAQXLK010000233.1, read as the reverse complement.
CCTGTATCTGTAAAATGGCAAGGTTCTCCTCACATGCAATTGCTTTTTCCAAATCCGTAACATATTTCGCATAGGAATACAAATTTGTCAATGCATCAAACTGCGGAAAAATATTTTCATTTCTAATTACCATAATCAGATATTCGAGATTGTCAGCCTCATCACGAAGTACTTTTGCATGAATGCTAAACATATAATATATTCCATTTTTTTCACGTAAGCGGATGCATAACTCTTCGTCCAAATCAATCCCCTGCAACCGTTTGCTGATTCCATCCATATATTCTTTCTGATCATACGGATGCGCAAAATCCTTTATCATTTCCTCAAATTCGGTAAATATCTGACCTGGCAAACCAAAAAACTCTTTCATCTTTTCAGAACACCATGTTTCATGTTCCTTTATATTGGTCACCCATATAAAAGAATCATCCAAATTCTGGTCAAGAGATTCTATAATTGCAGAGATTTTAGCTGCATCCTTTTTCCAAAAACTGATTACGTCCATCAGCACTCCCCCACTCGTTCTAATACAATACTTTTATAAAAATAATCTAGAAAAATTGTACCATATTGTGTTGGTAAATTCAACGAAACAAAACCGTATTGATTTAAATTTCTCCCGCCTTTTCAAACCCTTTCTTTGCCATAATAACAGCTATAATCTCATTGATTACAGCAGCCGCTGCAATGGTTCCTTTTACAATTACAACAAGCTCCGATTCTCCGCCACCCTCTAACGTTGCACAGATAATCCCTGTAAATACAAGAGAGACTCCGGAATGAGGAAGTAGTGTAAACCCGAGATATTTCTGCACGGTTTCCGGCATTTTCATCCATTTTGCACCGAACCTTGCGCCGAAATATTTTCCAAGAGCTCTTGCTGCAATATAAATAAATGTATAAAGTCCCGCTCCTAAAATCAGGTGATAATCCAAAGGTGCGCCCAAATCCACAATAGCTCCAAGCAGACAGATTCCCAAAATCGGCTGAAAATAACTCGTTACAGCTTCAAGCTTATCTTCCGGAATCATATTTGCAAATGCGGCTGTAAAGGAAACACCTAACAGCATATAATTCAATGCGATATTAGTAAATACTTTCGTATTCAGAATATAACCAATCACCACCGTTATGGTAATTCCCGCTATCAAGGTTAAAAGTATAACACCTTTCCCTTTCGCCTTTTGCAGTATTAAGCCTGCAAGAAATCCTACCAAAGCACCTACAACAACCGGCAGAAGAATCATCACCGGAATCATAATAAGGGACACATCACCACTAGATACATTGCTTGCCACAAAAGCATTTACTGTAAAAAATACAGCAATCCCAACAATATCATCTAACACAGCCATAGGAAGCAGTGTGTCTGTAACCGGTCCTTTTGTATGAAACTCACTGACAATGGATAACGCCGGTGCCGGTGCAGTTGCCAGAGCAATTCCACCAAATACAAAAGCCAGATAAACCGGAATTCCCACACATTGAAATACAATTCCGAACACTAGTGATACTAAGAAAAATGTGCCAAGAGACTGTGTCAAAGTCGTGACCATCAAAGCTTTTCCATAATTCTTTATTCTTTTCCATACAAGTTCTGTTCCAAGCATCAGTCCAAAGGCGCACTGCATCCACATGATGATTGTCTTATACCACGCAGCATCTAACACATCCTGTGGAAGAAGTGCCAGTGCATTGGGGCCAAATATCATCCCTGCAATCAGCCAGCCAAGAATTGCCGGCAGCTTAAGCTTACTGACCATCTTCCCTGCTACAAAGGCAATAAGCAATGTAGCTAACCAAAATAACACGTGTAAAATCATTTCTCGTTTCCTCCTTTTGCAATCCCATAAAGCATAAAATCAAACAGCTTATGTATATTTGTTTCATGTACATCCAATTGTTCCTGTGAAGACATTTTATCATTCAGCTCATTTACGAAATTAAGATTATATAATTTCTGGATTTCCCCGAAATAGTGAAGTGCCTCTTCCTTTGATATCCCTTTTCTAAGTTCATGTTTGGAAAGTTCTCTTTCAAATACCTCCATATTCAATCCATCCAACTCCTCATGTATCTTACGGATGGATTCGATTAAATGCTGCGGTGGATTGGTTCGTGCTTCTAAAAAGATATACCCTTCTGCTTCATGCTCTCTAAAAAAATCCCTTCTCGCACTCATATACTCCACAAAGCTTTGTTCTGCTTTATGTTCTGCTACATAACCAACCAAAGCTTCACAGCTCCTTTTTACACACTCTAAATACAATTCATCTTTATCTTTAAAATTATGATAAATTAAGCCCTTATTTATTCCTGTTTTACAAATATTATTTATCGAACCGGCTGCATATCCTTTTGTTCCAAATTCTTTCATGGCAACCTCAAATATTTTAGCTTTCGTAAGTTCTGTTTTTTCTTCTTTTTTCATCATGATTCTCCTAAAATTTCAAGAACGGCTCTGCGTTCATCTCATAACGCAAGTCACAAATGTTATGCGCCAAATCATAAAATTGACCACATAGTCAATAATATACCTTATTAACTATGTGGTCAATTTTATTTTCCATTTTTTGCAACTTAGCCCATCACCTTATCTCCCAGCATGACAATTCCAAGAAGCAAAAGCACAACTCCTGTGATGCGGTTGAGTTTCTTTGCACTAGCCTTATTTGCAATCACCGCAGCAATTCTCGCCCAAAGCAGGGTAGATGCGATACAAAATACCAAACACCACAAATCAGGCATGCCCCCGATTACAATATGACTTGCTGCTCCTGTGAAAGCGGTAAATGCCATAATAAACACGCTGGTTCCAATGGCAGTTTTCAACTCATACCCAAGTACTGTGGTCAGAGCTAACAGTAACATCATACCTCCACCTGCACCAACAAAACCACAGATAAAACCAATCAGAATACCAAATAAAACAGACTTTTTCAGTTTCGTCCTAGCATCAGCCGCAGCCATCGTTTCTTTTGTAGTCATAACCGGTTTTATAATAAATTTGATTCCAAGTAAAATCGGCATACAGATAGAAAATCCACCCATGGCATGATTCGGAACAAGGTTTCCAATGTAACTTCCAACCATTGTCATAATCAGGGTTGTAACCATCATTGCCAAACCATTTTTTACATCCAGATTTTTATTTTTACCATATGTATAAGCACTGACTGCACTTGCAAGTACATCACTCGCAAGTGCTATAGCAATTGCCTCGTATGCCGGTACGTCAAGAAGTCCAATGAGTAGCGGACTAATCACCACCGCAGCACTGAGTCCTGCAAAACCGGTTCCCAATCCCGCTCCAATTCCCGCTATGAAACAGACAAAAAATTTATATAGCATTTTATGTTCTCTCCTTCGTTAATAGCCATCTCGCAAAGCTATCATCAATTCATAATGGTTTATTCTATCACATATTGACCTGAAATTCTATCGCTTTCGACACCATACTCATCTTAACCAAGGAGGTTTGTTACTATATCTTTTTAACAAACATTTTATATAGTCCCATAATCCATATTACAAACAAAATAAGTGCTGCAACTAAATACCAACTGTTTGATACTTCAAAAGTAAACTTTCCAATCCAGTACATAGGAAACGGTGAAAAGATATATCCTATATAGCCTTTTACAATCAACGGAATGAAAAATACTGCCCCAAATCCGCCAGCCAACTTTCCTACTGCCATTCCTTCTACCTTATTTGATGAAATCGCAATCACAAGCAGAGCTGTTACAATTCCACTTAGAACAGTGGAAATAACCATCACAAATAAATTGAACAAGTGTAAATTTCCGATGGAAAATACTGGAATGAGCATTAATGCTGCTACCCCTGACAAACCTGCCGGATACACAATCCTCGATAAAATGTACCCAAGCTTTCCACCGGGTGTCACACTATAATACATGGTAATCTTATCATCTATTTCCCCAAGGGAAACCAGTCCCCCAACAAAGGCAAATAACATTCCAATTAAAATAGCCAATAACCAGTCAAACAAATCATAATATGGCGAAATGCACTCCGTAAACCCAAAATAGCTGCAGATATATTTTTCTACCATCGGAATTCCAAACTTAAACAAGCTTCCAGCTAGAAATGGTGCAATTAGCAAAAGTATCATCATAGCTTCCTTTGTGATTTGCCTTACCATGAATCCAAACATTTTTATTGAGTTCGCCATGAATACCACCTTACCTTTCTGCAAACATTTTTCTCACACATCTGATAGCTATAACATAAAGAAGCATAATCCAAACAACTACACTGCAAATACAAAACAGAAGCATAGAACCATCCCCTTCCATTAACCGAATCGCAGCACAGCCAGGATGAATCAGCATCCACTTTGAATTCCATAAAAAACCAATTCTATATGCAATTACAGGTACAAAACCAATCATTTCAAAGGGCAGGGTACCAACGATGTACTGATTGATTGTATTAATTTTTGTCCCTACAATAATTCCACAAAGACTAAATAAAAGAGAACCTGCAAGTATTCCAATGATTGTCAAAAAATAGTTTTGTGTTTTTCCCTGAAGCATAATCACCACCCCAACAAGCTCCGATATCAACGCAATGGAAACCACCTTTCCAGCTATGTATTCACCAGGTTTCATGGGTGATACCGCAAGAGAACTTAATACCTTCTGACTCTTTTCTAAAAGAACCATAGCACCCATGAAAAACATTCCCATCGCCGCAGGATCCGAATACACACATATGGCGGCCACCGTTTCCTTAACTGTTCCATTTAACAGGGACAAAAACAGCAGATACAGCACCACCATAATAAAGTAAAGCAGATAAAAGCCATATTTCCATTGAAACTGAATATCCCCTTTTATAACATTTATTGTTCTCATAATGATTCCCCCATTTAACAAAGCAAAGCGCCTGTCAGCTCTATAAATATATCATTCAATGTTGGTTCTGCACTGTGAATGGAAGTAATTTGATTCGTCTTAATCAGATTATCTAACACTTTGTCTTCACTGATGTTCGACAATAGACTGCTATTCGAACACTCCACTCCATCCTTAAGATAGGTGTAATTCACCTTTACAGCCCCCTTGGACATAATGAAATTATGCGGTGTATCAAGAGCTTTTACTTTTCCATCTACAATAAATGCAACCCTGTCACAAAGCTCAGTGGCATCCTGCATATTGTGGGTTGTAATAATAATGGTTTTTCCGTTGTCCCGTTCCTTCCTAATCATGTCTTTCATAATCTTGGCATTATTAGGGTCCAAACCACTTGTGGGCTCATCTAAAAACAACACCTGTGGGTCATGAACCAGTGCCTTAATAAAGTTCAATCTTGATTTCATCCCCTTCGAAAAATCCTTTACTTTTTTATCCGCATGGTTATATAGCCCAACCTCTTTCAAAAGAGCATCAATATCCCGCTTTTCCCCTGAATATAACGATGAAAAATACTTTAGATTCTCTCTGGCAGTAAGCTTTTCATAAAGACTTGGGAACTCAAAATCCACTCCTATCTTTTCATAAAAATTATTTCCATGATATTTACTTTCAACACCAAGAATACTTGAATTTCCTGTATAATCCGATATCAATCCTGTAAGTATTTTCTGAAGAGTGCTTTTTCCCGCTCCTGAAGGTCCTAAAAATCCAAATATCTCACCCTTTTTCACATCAAAACTCACATCCTGAATAAATGCATATTTTGAATAACTGAAATTAACATTTTCTACATGAATTACTTTTTCTTCCATAACCGAACTCTCCTAATCTTTTAAAACGCCTCTGCTTTTGACATTCATCTCATGACTTAAATCACAAGTGTTCTGCATCAAATCATAAAACCAGTTGCATGACCAATCCCTTAATCAAATACCTAATACTTTCCCGCCAGTTTTTCTCACCAATTTCCCTCTTATACATACCTCCAAAAATGATAGCCATAAATGAACCCGTCAAAGCTGTTACATCGAGCCCTTTCGCCTGCGCCACAGCTTTAATTGCACCACCACCAATATTGCTATCCTCCTGTAAATGCTTGGCTAACACATCCTCCGGAAGCTTACTCAAAATAAGCTGCATTGCCTCCGGTTCAAGCACAACCTTCAGGCAAGAGGTAAAGGTAATCTCCATCGCTCCCAAAATCACATCTGTGAACTCTTCCACGCAATCTGATAAATCAACATCCGGTGTCAGCAGCTTGCCTTTTTCCATTAATGTCCTTTTCACACCTGCCTCAATATACGCATCTACCTCTTCGTGAAAATCCTGGGTAACATCATAAAGAAGCATTTCCTTTGATGGATAAAATAAATAAAATGTTCCCTTCGGTATTCCCACCCTTTTTACCAATTCATCTACCGTCGTTTTCTTTACACCCTTTTCCAACATAAGAATATTGGCTTCCCTTTTCAGTTTGGTTATAATCTGATTTCTTTCTTCGTCTGAATATGTTTTGGGCATTGTCTACACTTCCTTCTTTTTTGACTATTTTAATTATTTTAGTCAGTATAAAGCAAAAAAAAGAATTTGTCAAGATATCCACATCAAATATATATAAAGCCATCTATTCATAACTTAAAATGAATAGACGGCTCTTCTTTTCCTACCAGCCATGTTCCTCCAGCCAGTTATTTATTTTTAGCTCTCTGTCGTGTTTTTGAGAACTCTCATATTTCCCCAATACAAATTCGCCGGAAATTTTTCCGTCTGCCATATAACACACCCGGTCACATCGACTGGCAACCTTACTGTCATGAGTTACAATAAGAATGCTCATACCTTCCCTGTTTAATCTTACAAATTCCTCCATTATTTCTTCTGATGATGCCTTATTTAATGCACCTGTTGGTTCGTCAGCCAACAGCAGCTCCGGATGATTCATAATGGCTCTGCAAATACATGCTCTTTGCAGCTGTCCACCGGACACCTCTGTTATTTTCCTATCTTCAAGCCCTGCAATTCCTACCTTATTCATCAGTGTGACTGCCTCATTCCTTAGCCCGGCTTCGCTTTTTTTATTAACTTTTTTTATCTTCTGACTCTGATGTGCCGGAAGAATAATATTATCTATGATGCTTAGATTTGGCAGCATATTCATCTGTTGAAAAACAAATCCCATCTTAGTTAGGCGCATATCAGCCCGCATATCCTCAGAATACGTACAGATATCTTCTCCGCCAAAAATCACCTGTCCACCGTCAGGTCTATCCATTCCTGACAACTGATATAACAGCGTAGATTTACCGGAACCTGACGGCCCCATAACGGCAGTCATCTCACCCTTTTCCATTGAAAAATTCACGTCAAATAATATGTTTTCCTTGCATAGTCCAATTGTTTTAATCACTTCATTCATATCTACTCTCTTCCTCTGCAGCATTCTACAGCTTTGATATTTTTTATTCCGTTACTTCCTAAATAAACTGCCAATATTGCAGCGAATCCTCCTAACAGGATATTTATTGTTACCGACCACATATTAAGAGAAAACTGAAAGCCCACTGCTCCGAGAGATTTCAGCGCTGCTCCACAAATTCTTTCACCCAGAGTACATCCGCTTATAGTCCCAATTATGATTCCTGCTAATATATATGGTAAGCAGGATTTTCGGAAACTCTTCTTTATATCCAGATTTCTGAATCCCATTGCTTTTTTAATCGAAATCATATTTCTCTGGTTTGCAATCATCATTCTGACAAACATCATGATAACCAGTAAAATGATTGCGAAAGACACCATTTTAACCAGTACAGATGCAAGCCTTACCTGCCTAAGTGTCGGACCATAAGTACCCCTGATTCGGGACACAATATCCACCACCTCTGCGCCCATTGCTGCATATTGATCCATGAAATCCCTTCGATTGGCTTCCTCCGTTAGTGTTACATAGGCAATTCTCCACATAACATTTTCCTCATTATCCAGATGTTTCGCAAACAGCTTTGCTGTCTTTCCACCATTTGTAATGTCCGAATAAATGCCTGTAATTTTGCACTTCTCATATTCTCCTGCAACCTTTACAAAAATCTCATCCCCCGGATACAATCCTAATTCCTCAGAGAGGAGATATGACAGTGCTGCTTCCCCTTCACAGGCTGGAGCACAACCCCTGCTGTAGGTAACAGGAAATTTCCTATGATCCCCCTGTTCCATCAGCATGTTCATGTTGGTACCATCGCTTAATTTTACAGGAATCGAGTTGGTCTGATAAAGTGCATATTCTTTAACATCCGCGTCCTCTGACAATCGTTTTCCTATTTTATCAAAATCTACGCCAGCCGATTCTCCCTGACGCATATCCATTCGAATCTCTCCATCTCCTATGCCCATATAGGTTACAAACTCCGGCGCTGAAAGTGTGGTATACAGATTTGACGGAATTACCATCAAAAAAACGGCAATTGCAAGCACAAGCACAATGCAAAGCTTGTTATTCTTCTTTTTACCTTCTTCTGCCCTTCCGGTAAGTGCTTTGAGAGCCGTCATCTCATTCAGCTTTTTCAGTATTCTAAGTACAAATAAAACAATTATGGCTCCAATGAACACAGCACTGAGTGCTGCATAAAAAAACTTGCTAAAACCATTGGCAGACACGCCATATAGCTTTTGCATCTGTGCAGAAAGAGGCCAAAACGCAGCAATGGATATTACTACTCCCAATCCTGCACCTGCTAAAACCAGCGGGTTGTATCTTCTAAGAAACATATTTTTAATATCTTTCCCCGATATTCCAATCGCTTTCATTATCCCCACTTCACCTGCTTCAGCAGCAACTCTTGTCAACAGCATGAAACGAATACATACCAGTGAAATCAGCAAAACCAACGCACTAATCATAAGAATGATCATAATCATAATTCCATCTGAAAGGGTGTTCATCATTTTAATCAGAGGTCTGGTAATGGTAGGACCATTCATGGGAAGATTTGCATTTTCATATGCTGTTTTAAAAGCATTACTATCTGCATCCTCAGTAAACAGAAACTCAATCAGATACTCCTCACTCCCCAGGCTTTTTAAATGCTCATAGTCTTCTTCGCAAACCAAAAATCTTTTAGAGGATGCCATCATGGAATTCATCTGCGAATCTCTTATAAAACCAGCTACTTTCAGCTTTCTGTCTCCAATCCCCATATCATCACCGATTTTTACATGATACAACGATTCATAACACACCGGCACAAAAACCTCCCTCGGTTTCACTTTGGGAAGCTCATTATTCAGATCCACCATAAAATCAAATCCATCCCCCTGGGCACTGATTCCATTATCCTGAGTGCTGTTCAACAGGGACTGCTCCCCCAGCGTAAGGATACTGTTTTCCAGATTTAAAAATTTGATAATCTGATAATCGGCAACCTCCGGTTGACTCAGTGCAAATTCTTTTATCTCATCTGCGTTGATTTCCCCTGTATGCATCTGCAAATAGTCCGGTGTTTTTGCCTTTTCCATAAGATAATCAATTGCACCTGTAAGATTAGTAAAAAGCAGTGCTGTGAGAGATATCATCGCAACAGATATTGCAACAAAAGCGGTAAAACCTACTGTAGAAAACCGATCCTTTCTCCATGATTCTTTTGTCATTCTTGTGTAAATATTATCCTTCAATCTTTCATCATCTCCAATTCCTGAATACTCCTGATTCTCGCCATTATTACTGCCACCACAGCCAAACATACACCGGAAACAATAATCACAAAACCTGCTCCTCTGCCTATACTTGTTTTAAGTACCTTCGCAACTAAATCCGCCAGCAGTCCGCCCGCTCCATATGCGACTACATACCCCATCTGGGAAAGGAAGCCTATAAAGCCCCAGGCTCTTCCCTGAAGTTCATCCGGGATATTTGTCCTCACCAGAAAGTCCAGACAGTTGTTTGCAAATGGAAGCATGGCAAAAAATAAGAATCCAAATCCACAAATGATAAAGATGTTCTCCCAGATACCAAATCCAATCATAAATACCCCTGCCAACATAAGAGAACGTTCAAGCACTTTCACATATTTTTTCTTTATTCCCCGCATTCCTAATATCAGACTTGAAACCAGCATTCCACTTGCACATACGGTTTCCCCTATTCCCAGTGTCTTAGAATCTGCAAACGACAAAATAAGCGGCTCTGCCAAAATCTGAAATACTCCAAGAAAAAGTGTCATAACGGCTGAAACCAGAATGAGTAAGAATATTCCCTGTCTCGAATGTACTACATCCCATCCCTCTTTCAGACTCTCCATAAAAGACTTTTCCTCTTCACATGGTTTCGTTTCAATTCCTCTTTTTACAACCGCAGTGGATATTATGGTAAGAACAAAAGTACTGATATCAAGAATGAGCAAAAGCTTCACATCACTTACACTAAGCAAAAAACCTGCCACCAAAGGAGATATCAGGTATCTGGCACTTCCTGCCAGACTCACCAGACCATTTGCCTTAGAAAACTCCTCTTTCGTTAATAAATCCGAAACTGTGGCTCTGTAGGAAGGCTCCAACAAAGATGAAAAAACAGAACTCACAAATACACCTATACATATCTGCGGCAGTCTTTCTCCTCCATTCATCATACAAATAAGAATATAAATAATTCCCAAAGCAGAACAGCCATCTCCTAACATCATTAACAGCCTTCTGTCATATCGGTCCGCCAATACACCTGCCGGAACACTCAAAATCAGAGTTGGTAAAAATCCCAACAAGGTTACCAGTGCCATTCCGGTAGCACTCCCTGTCTGCCCAAATACATACACGCCTAATCCAAAGCTGGTAAGCCCACCTCCTATGGAGGAAATCAGTT
>JAQXLK010000232.1 GCA_029012085.1 Clostridiales bacterium | reverse complement strand
GCAAAGCTCTTATCAAGCTTTACGATATCAAGTGGCAGGGATGCTATTCTCCTCATATTAGAATATCCGGTTCCAAAATCATCTAATGAAAAACTGATTCCTGCATCATTTAAAGCACTTAAATTTTCAATCATTGTCTTTTGCGAATCAGAAGCAACAGTCTCCGTAACTTCTAAATTAATCTGACTTGGTAAAACATTATATTTGTCAAGGGTCTCTAATACCTGACTTGCCAGATTATTCTCCATGCACTGCGCCACGGAAAGATTAATTTCAATATAATCAATATTCAGCATCTTATATTCTTCACTGGCAATAAACCGGCATACTTCTTCTAATACAAATGCCCCAATTTTATGAATTGCACCGCTCTTCTCCGCCGCCGGAATAAAAATCTCCGGCGAAATAAATCCATACTTATCATCCTTTAAGCGAAGCAATGCCTCTGCCGAATTGAAACGCTGCTCCTTTACTGAATAAATTGGCTGGTAGTATACAGAAAATTTATGTTCTGCTAATGCTCTTTCAATAATCCAATCTATATTCTTCATAATATCATAATATTCTTTTTTGTATGTTTCAGAAGCATGCATCACCTGTCCGGTATAGTGCCTTGTCTGTAAATCATTCCCCAAGGCAAGCAATGAATTAGCATCCGTAATATCCTGCGGACACTTTACAATACAGACATTCGTCACCAGACTAACCTCCATCTGATTAATACTGAAATCTTCTTTCATCATGGTATTAATCAATTGTGCCGTTTCCTCCACCTTATCAAAATGCCGATAATCCACCACAAAGCGGAATTTACCATTTTCCAAATAGTACAGTGCCGCCTCCATTCCCTGTTTTCTATCCAGTTCAACCATTTTATCAGCAATTTTTTTGGTCATTTCATTCATTCCATCATAACCTAACATCTCACTAACAGCACTATAATTGGTTATGCTTATCAATATAATTTCCATTGGTTTTTTATTTGTAAATGCCCTCTTCATATCATCAAAATAAGCACTCAACCGCCCTAGCCCCGTGACGATATCAATCGTCTCTTCCGGTCTTTGAACCATCATGGAAATGAATAAAAGTCCACATGCCGTTGCAAACATTTCTACTATGTACTCAGGAGAAAAATATTGAATAATAGCCGCTCCTACCATAAATGGTATAACCGACATCAAGGATATAAAATGCCTCTTACTAAACAACTTCCTATAGCAGCAAAGATATATCGTACCAAAAGCAGCATAAAAAGCTGCCACTATATATAACAGGAGCATACAACGTCCTCTTGTATAATCGTCATTTTCATCTAAGTAAAAAATCATATGTGTAAATGGATTTGTTACAATTCCCAGCACCATAACAAAAAACGGTATAAAGAACAATGCTTTCTGAAACCTGCTCCATTTTAATCTATGCCATGTATCTGTTCGTGCTACCAGATAGATAAAATATGTCGGTGCAAGCAGATTATGCGACAAAAGAAACACGGTATGAAAAATATATTTGGCGGTTACTCCACCCGTCCCCATTTCATCCAGATTAACAGCCCAGATATCAGCAAGTACTGCAATAATAGATGTTACTAACATAGCGAGAAAACATTTATTTTTTCTACCTTTGGTCATTCTTCGAAAAATTGTTGAAACGAATAAAATGATAAAGATAATCAATGCACAATAATCAAAATATGTTATTTTACCCATTTATCCCATTCCTCCTTTGTAAGCAGTCCTTTTATTATTATGACATACCCGCATAATATTTACAATGATTTTTCTTTTTTCGACATTTTTCATCATTGCATCTCTGTTACTTTCAATCAATGTTCTTTTTAAAGAGAATTATTCAAAACCTAAAATCCGCATCTCTTATAGCAACATGTAAATTCATTCACAACATATAATAGTTTCTGCATATTCTAGATAAAAAAGGAGAATTTTCTATGCAAAAAGATTTTCAACATCCAACTCATAACAACTGCTGCAAACGCGACCGGCCGCCTTGTCCACCGCGCCATCCTGGCTGCGACCACAAAGATGATAAACGGGAGTGTCACAAGCATGACAAATGCGATGACCACAAACACGACAAGTGCGACGACCGTAAAGACGACTGCCATAACAAGTGTGACGACCACAAAGATGACCGGCGCGACAAGTGGGATGACCGTAAAGATGACCGGTGCGACAAGCAGGATGACCGCAAAGACGACCGGCGTGACAGACGGGATGACCGCAAAGATGACCGTCACGGCAACAATTGGCGTTGGTAAGAAAACAGGAGCAGCCACCCGGCTGCTCCCTAATTATTATTCTATGTGTTCCCCCATTGTTCCCTCTATTAATTCTACTTGGGAAAATGGAAGCTGCGTCTTTTCCGCCACCTGTTCTATCGTCATTCCCTGTTTTAAAAATCTACGGGCTACATACTCCAAAGACTCCCCAACTTCTATCACATGCTTATCCGGATCATAAATTCGAATAACACGTTGCCCCCAGTCATGTTCCATAAGTGGATTCACATATTCAATGGGATGACTGCTATCCTTAAGTATTTTTAAAAAGGCATCCATATCATTTTCCTCAAAATATAATTCGGCGTCATTCCCACCTTTTACAACTTCTTTTCCGGTGAATTTTTCCCAAAGCTTACGCTCCTGCAAAACCAACCCTTCCGTCAAAATTACATTTTCACCAAAATCCGTTACCACCCGCAAACCAAACAAATCTTTATAAAAGGCTTTTGATGTTTCGATATCCTCTACCACAATCAGACTGTTTTTTAGTTTCATATAACCCAACCCCTTCCACTTATGTTTAGCGATCTTTAATTCGACACCTCATTCTCCGTCAAATCACCAACTGTCCAAAACAACCAGTCAGAGTCAATAAAATCATCGGTGTTACTGCTAAGCACACTCCACTCTAGTTCTTTATAATCATAAATCCCATTTGCAAGTGCAACTATCCTGCCCTCCCGTTCCGGATTACCGGACTTTTCTGTCACATCTAAAAGATACTTCCATCTTCGACCATCGCAGCTATAACGCTCTCCATCATAGCTTACAACTTTAGATGTTTGTGGTTCATCCTCATACTGCTCCTTAATGGTAATGCTAACCGGATGCTCCGCTTCAACCGCCTGAGACTGGCACTTTCCCTTGAAAGTCTCCCAATCCTCACTTCCCTGCTGGAATATACCATCCTTGATAATCACTACGCTGTCATTGCTATAGTCCTCTTCTTTCTCCATCGTTAATTGAGAAGTTTCTTGCTTTGCCGGATTTCCAAATGTACAGCCTGTTATTCCAAGTAATAGAATACAAAGCAGTATGAATGCACTTTTTTTATTGCTTTTCTTCCCCACGATCATTCTTTTTCTCCAATTCATTTAAAATATCATACACTAGAACAAAACAGAGCCTGACAAGTCTTCTATAACTTGTCAAGCCCTAGTATAATCAATATATTTTACTATATCTTAGAACTTACCAGCCTTAGCTGCTTCCTCGATGGAAACAGCAACAGCAACAGTCATACCAACCATTGGGTTGTTACCAGCACCGATAAGACCCATCATCTCAACGTGTGCAGGAACGGATGAAGAACCAGCGAACTGTGCATCTGAATGCATACGTCCTAAAGTATCTGTCATACCATAAGAAGCAGGACCTGCAGCCATGTTATCTGGATGAAGTGTACGTCCTGTACCACCACCTGATGCTACTGAGAAGTACTTCTTACCCTGCTCGATACACTCTTTCTTGTAAGTACCTGCTACTGGATGCTGGAATCTTGTAGGGTTAGTAGAGTTACCAGTGATAGATACGTCTACACCCTCCTTGTGCATGATTGCAACACCTTCTGGTACAGAGTTTGCACCATAGCAGTTAACCTTTGCACGAAGTCCTTCTGAATAAGACTTACGGAATACTTCTTTAACCTCGTTTGTATATGGATCATACTCTGTCTCAACAAATGTAAATCCGTTGATACGAGAAATAATCTGAGCAGCATCCTTACCTAAACCGTTAAGAATAACTCTTAATGGTTTCTTACGAACCTTGTTAGCCTTCTCTGCGATACCGATAGCACCCTCAGCAGCTGCGAATGACTCATGACCAGCTAAGAAAGCAAAACACTCTGTCTCTTCCTCTAATAACATCTTACCAAGGTTACCATGTCCTAAACCTACCTTACGGGTATCAGCAACAGAACCTGGAATACAGAAAGCCTGAAGACCTTCACCGATTGCAGCAGCAGCATCAGCAGCTCTCTTGCAACCCTTCTTGATAGCGATTGCAGCACCTACAGTGTAAGCCCAGCAAGCATTCTCAAAACAGATTGGCTGAATGCCTTTAACCTGATTATATACATCTAAACCAGCATCCTTAGTAATCTTCTCTGCTTCTTCGATAGAGGAGATACCGTAGCTGTTT
>JAQXLK010000231.1 GCA_029012085.1 Clostridiales bacterium | reverse complement strand
TTTAAACGGCTTACCGTTCCATTAATCAGATATTCACTTTCACCGGAACGATATACACGCCTTGCAACCGTTACTTCCTCATAATCAATCGGTAGAGAATGATCACTGTTATCCAATGTAATGGCTACATAAGCAGAACCGTGTGGCTTTCTTAGTTCAGTTCCGGCAAAAATAACATCTTCCATCTTTGAACCACGAAGCTGCTTTGCACTCTGTTCACCAAGCACCCATCGTACTGCATCGCCGACATTACTTTTACCACTTCCATTCGGTCCAACAATACCGGTAATTCCTTTATTAAATTCAAATAAAATCCGGTTGGCGAAGGATTTGAATCCATACACCTCGATACTCTTTAAATACATAAAACTCTCCTATATTTCCCTACATTCAAAAGCTTGAACTTTATGAATAATTCTCTATTCTGTTAAGCAAATGCCATCACTGCTTCTGTTTTAAGATTGCCTGATATGCTGCCATCTGCTCTGCATTTTTCTTTGATGTGCCTTCACCTATAGCAAGTTGTACTCCATCTACTAAAACACCACACACAAAACTTTTATTGTGATCCGGTCCCTTTTCTTCAAGAAGTTTATAAGTTACTACACCCTTGCCATCCTTTTGCACCATTTCCTGAAGGGTTGTCTTTGCATCATAAAACAACTGCTTGCTTTCAATATCAGTCATTAAAAACGTATGCACATACTTTTTAGCTGGCTCCATTCCTCCATCTAAATAAATGGCACCGAGTACGGACTCAAACAAATCACATAAAATGGAATTCCGGTTTCTGCCACCGGTAAGTTCCTCTCCTTTTGACAGTAATACAAAATCGCCATAACCCAGCTGTTTTGAGACACTGGAAAGTGTAAATTCACAGACAATAGATGCCCGAAGCTTTGTTAATTTTCCCTCCGGCATATCTCCGTAATGTTCATAAAGATACTCACTGGAAATAAGCTCTAATACAGCATCTCCTAAAAACTCCAATCGCTCATAGCTTCTATAACCTTTAATCTTAATTTCGTTTACATAGGAGCTATGACTCATAGCCTGCTTTAAAAGGGATTTGTCATAAAACTCATAATTAATATTTTTTTCAATCATTGATGCATCAAATTTATTCATATTCTATACATCCTCTTTTTCGCTCAACAGATGTTCACGAATCTTTCCGTTGATATCGTTCTTTTTGAAACTCTCAACCTGGAACAATGCATTTTTCACTTCTTTGTTAGTTGCATTTCCATGAATCTTAACTACAAGACTGTTAAGTCCTAAAAGTGGTGCTCCACCATGCTCCGTAGTATCAAAAATCTTTAAAGTATTCTTAAGCTGCGGCTTTACCATAACCGCACCTAATGTAGAAATCGGAGTTGCTGTCAGTCCCTGTTTTATCATTTTAACAAGTGCAGATGCAAGACCTTCTGAAAGCTTTAACATAACATTTCCCACAAATGCTTCCGTAACCACAACATCTGCTGCACCGTAAGGGAAGTCTCTTGCTTCGATACTTCCAATAAAATTAATATCTTTACATTCTTTTAATAATGGAAATGTTTCTTTTACCAATGCATTTCCTTTCTCTTCCTCTGCACCGATATTAACAATACCGACTCTCGGATTCTTTATACCAATGACATGCTCCATATAAATAGAACCCATTTTTGCAAACTGTACCAGATGAGATGCTCTTGCATCTACATTGGCACCACAGTCTATCAAAAGTGAAACACCATTAATGGTAGGGACAACCGGTGCAAGAGGCGCACGTTCAATTCCTTTCATACGTCCCACAATCGCCTGTCCGCCAACTAATACGGCACCGGAATTTCCCGGAGATACAAAGCCGTCTGCTTTTCCTTCTTTTAACATGCGAAGACCAACTACCATGGAAGATTCTTTTTTCTGCTTGATTGCCATAACCGGTGCATCATGACAGGTTATTTCATCCGGTGCATGTACCACTTCAATCTGGTCTGCCGGATACTCATACTTAGCAAGTTCTTCCTTAATATCATCTTCTTTTCCTACAATATATACAAATAAATCTTTCTTCTCTTTTACAGCATTTACCGCACCAAGTACCATCTCTCCAGGAGAATTGTCTCCTCCCATTGCATCTAATATAACCTTCGTTACTTCTGACATGCTGCGTCCTCCTTTTCTATTCTGCTATATAACTTTACATACCGTATTATAGTGAATATTTATTATTCGCTATTAATATGCATGATATATTTGAGCATAAAATAACATGGTTACTATATCACAAAATATCATAAATGACAATTTTTCACAAAATTTTTTTTGTCTGTACTTATATTAATACAATGTTTGGTTTTTCTTGCACAATTTAATGAAAAATGATATTATTTTTAAGGTTTTAAAGCGTATTTTACCAATGAGAGGAGTTATCAAAATGCTAAATACACCAAAAGAGATTATAGAAGGTAATATGAATGGAGCTGTCACAAAAGCCAATTTAAAATTGTCTAAAATGATTGCACTTGGTATCATGGCAGGAATGTTTATTGCATTAGGCGGGGCCACAAGCAGTACAGCAGTTCATGCCATTGATAATGTAGGACTTGCAAGAACTTTGGCCGGTGTTATCTTTCCGGTAGGACTTTTAATGATTGTGCTGGTTGGCGGTGAATTATTTACCGGAAACTGCCTTATGGTTATGTCAGCCATCGATAAACGAATCAAAGTATCACAGTTAATCCGGAATTTAGTAGTCGTATTTCTTTCTAATCTGGCTGGTTCTTTAATCATTGATTTTTTGATTTTTTACAGCGGAAACTTAGATTATAGTGGAGGTGGCCTTGGTGCATACACCATTAAGATAGCACTTAGTAAAGCCACAATTTCACCGGCAAAAGCAATTGCTTCCGGAATTCTATGTAATATTTTAGTATGTATTGCAATCCTTATGGGTGCTGCTGCAAAAGATATTGCAGGAAAAGTCCTTGCGATATGGTTTCCAATCTTCGCTTTTGTAATTGGTGGTTTTGAACATATTGTTGCCAATATGTTCTATATTCCAACCGGTATGTTGGCTGCTACAAACCCTGCTTATGTTGCAAAGGCTGAAGAATTATATGGAATTACAAGGGAACAATTAAACCAGCTTAACCTGAGTGGGTTGCTACACAACTTTATTCCAGTCACAATCGGTAATATTTTAGGCGGAATGGTATTTATTGGTTGCATACTTTATTTTATTAATGTACAATGCGATAAGAATTAATTTTTTTATTTCTTAATCGCAGCATACATTTATTTCTTGCCATTATATCAAAAATGTTTTAAAATATGGCTATTATAAGCGTAAATGAGGACACTGATTGCGATGAAGGAATCAATTATCGTATTTAGTGTCTTTTTCTTTGCATATTTTATATATCCATTGAGTAAATCTTAATATACGCAAAATTTGAGAAAAGGTCAGGTGATTTAAATGACAACAAAACCAAAGGACATGATGGGACTACCGGAGGATCAGCATGCAAATTTTAACGAACTGGTAAAATACTGTATGATTTCCGGTGAGATTGATCTCGATTTATATTCAGAATATGATGTAAAACGTGGACTCCGTGACAGCAACGGAAAAGGTGTTCTTACCGGACTTACCGAGATTGCAGACGTAGTATCCACTGCTATCGTAGATGGTAACAAGGTGCCGGCAGATGGCAAGCTCTATTATCAGGGTTATAACGTAGAAGATATCATCCGTGGTGAAGAAAACCGTCGTTATGCTTTCGAAGAAGCTACCTATCTTCTGCTTTTTGGCGAATTACCAACAGAAAAACAATTAGAACAGTTTATTGGCATTTTATCAAACTTAAGTGAGTTAACAAACCAGTTTGTTCGCGATGTTATTATGAAAAAGCCTTCCGCAAACATTATGAATGCATTACAAAAATGTGTACTGACGCTTTATTCATATGACGATAATCCGGATGATATATCTGTGCCAAATGTACTGATGCAGTCTTTGCAGCTCATTGCCAAAATGCCATTGATTTCAGTATACGCTTACCATGCACACAGACATTTTAACTTAGACGATTCTTTAGTCATCCGGAATCCTGATCCAAAGCTTTCCATTGCAGAAAACATTTTACAGATGTTACGTCCAAACGGACAGTTTACTGAATTAGAGGCAAAAGTATTAGATGTATGTCTGGTTCTCCATGCAGAGCATGGCGGTGGTAATAACTCTACTTTTACAAATCATGTAGTAACTTCTTCCGGTACCGATACATATTCTGCAACTGCTGCTTCCATCGCTTCACTTAAGGGACCAAGACATGGTGGCGCTAACTTAAAGGTACAGGAAATGTTTGATGATATCAAAGCAAATGTATCAAACTGGGAAGATACGGAAGAAATCGCCCGATATTTAGAGAGAATCCTGAATAAAGAAGTCTTTGACCATGCAGGTCTTATCTATGGTATGGGGCATGCTGTATATACTGACTCTGACCCAAGAGAAGTCATCCTTAAGAAATATGCCATGCATTTAAGTGAAGCAAAAGGAATGACAAAGGAATTCAACTTCTACTGTACAGTGGAAGAAATTGCAGCAAGACTGATCGCACAAAAACGCCGCCTGTTTAAACCGGTTTGTGCGAACGTTGACTTTTACAGTGGATTTGTATATACAATGCTTGGAATTCCAAGAGAACTCTTCACTCCAATCTTTGCGATGTCAAGAATCTCCGGATGGAGTGCCCATCGTTTAGAGGAGCTTGTAAACCATGGTAAAATTATTCGTCCGGCTTATAAGTTTGTTGGTGTTCACAAGGAATACTCTTCTATTCAGGAGCGTCATATAGAGGAATAAATTTATCTTCTATTGTCTAGCCGTACGCTCCAAATAAAAAAATTGTTTTCAATTAGGCACGCTCTCGCTTAGTTGCGTTCGTAACAGTACATAAGGCTGCAAAATACGCAGCCTAAGTACTGACGGACGCAAATATCCTTTATGAAAACAATTTTTTATTTGAAGCTGTTACTTGACTAGGGAATAAATCACAATTTAGGTTATTGGGGAATATAATAGTAAAAATATGCTTTCAGGGATAAGGAAAGGATTGCCATGAAACATCAATTGAAAGCCTCCCAGGATAACATTGATACCGGGTATCTGCGAATCAGTGCGGTTTCTACCGATAACCAGATACCCATACGTGATGCAAGAATTGAAATTTCCTCTACTGGAATTCCGGTTGAAACCTTAGAAGTGGTGGAAACTGATCAGGACGGACGAACGGACAACATTGACCTAGAAGCACCACCACTGGAATTTTCCATGGAACCAACTGATAATCAGCCTTACAGTGAATACAATCTAAAAATAACTGCTCCCGGTTATGAAGATACCATCATTACCGGGGTACAGATTCTTTCCGGCGAAAACGGTCTGCAAAATATACGCATGACCCCTCTTGCCACCAGTACCCAGAATTATAATCCAACCGTTATCGGCGGACACACCCTTTGGGAATTCTATCCACCCAAAATCGCCGAAGATGAAATCAAACCAATGAATGAAAGCGGCGAAATTGTGTTAAGCCGTGTTGTGGTACCGGAATATGTTATCGTTCATGATGGTACACCATCGGATACGACTGCTAATGACTATTACGTACCTTACAAAGACTATATTAAAAATGTCGCCTCCTGCGAAATCTATGCAACCTGGCCGGAGGCAACCATATATGCAAATGTACTGGCTATTATTTCTTTTACGCTGAACCGGGTATATACAGAGTGGTACCGGGGCAAAGGCTATGACTTTACCATTACCTCTTCTACCGCCTTTGACCATAAGTGGATGTACCAGAAAACCACATATGAAAGTATATCCCAGGTTGTAGATTCTATTTTTGCAAATTATTTATCCAGACCTAATGTCAGACAGCCAATTCTTACCCAGTATTGTGACGGTAAACGTGTTACCTGTCCGAACTGGATGAGCCAGTGGGGTTCTAAATATCTTGGTGACCAGGGCTATACTGCCATCGAAATTATTCGAAATTATTATGGAGATGATATGTACATCAATGAAGCGGAAGTGATTGCCGGAATTCCTTCTTCCTGGCCGGGATATGATTTGTCAGTGGGCTCTTCCGGAAGCAAAGTTCGCATGATGCAGGAACAGCTTAACCGGATTGCACAGAATTATCCTTCCATTCCTACCATCGCTGTTGACGGGAACTTCGGTGAAAGCACAAAAACGGCTGTTGAACAGTTTCAGCGTATCTTTAATCTTCCTGTCACCGGAATTGTGGATTATCCAACATGGTATAAGATTTCACAAATCTATGTAGGTGTTACAAAAATTGCGGAATTAACATGACACATAACAATAGTAACCGTTTACATGAATTGTTCCTGTAAAATAAAAACTGTCATATGAAGTATCCTACTCTTCTTGTGATATGCTTCATATGACAGCCTTTGTGTATATTATTACTCTACAACTACCTTACGGAAGTTCTTCTTTCCTCTCTTCAATACGAAGTCATCGGCAAAATCACTCTTCTTATACGCAGTAAATGGATCACTCACTTTTTCGCCATTGACAGTGACACCACCCTGCTGTACACCACGTCTTGCCTCTGCCTTAGAAGTCACAAGCTCCGCCTTCACCATTAAATCAAGCACACCTATCTTGCCTTCTTCATTGAAGTCTGCATCTGTCAATGTAGTAGTTGGCATATTGGTTGCATTTCCGCCGGAGAACAATGCTCTTGCACTCTCCTGTGCCTTATTTGCCTCTTCCTCACCATGAACCAGTTTGGTAAGCTCGTAAGCAAGAATTTCCTTTGCTTGGTTTAACTGACTTCCTTCCCATTTGTCCATTTCATCAATCTGCTCTAACGGTAAAAATGTAAGCATACGGATACATTTTAATACATCTGCATCTGCCACATTTCTCCAGTACTGGTAGAAGTCAAATGGAGAAGTCTTGTTTGGATCAAGCCATACAGCACCAGACTGGGTTTTCCCCATCTTTTTACCTTCTGAATTCAATAATAAAGTTATAGTCATGGCGCAGGCATTTTTACCAAGCTTACGACGGATTAACTCTGTACCGCCAAGCATGTTGCTCCACTGGTCATCTCCACCAAACTGAAGATTACAGCCGTATTTCTGGTATAATGCGTAGAAATCGTAGCTCTGCATAATCATGTAGTTAAACTCTAAGAAGGATAATCCTTTCTCCATACGCTGCTTATAGCACTCTGCAGTCAGCATACGGTTTACGGAAAAATGGGCTCCAACCTCACGAAGAACATCAATGTAATTAAGGTCTAATAACCAGTCGGCATTATTTACCATCAAAGCCTTTCCATCTGAAAAGTCAATAAACTTACTCATCTGCTTCTTAAAGCACTCACAGTTGTGCTCAATGGTCTCTCTTGTCATCATCTGACGCATATCTGTTCTTCCAGATGGGTCACCAATCATGGCTGTACCACCACCAATTAAAGCAATTGGCTTATTTCCTGCCATCTGTAAACGCTTCATTAAGCAAAGAGCCATAAAATGTCCTACATGAAGGCTGTCTGCTGTTGGGTCAAAACCAATGTAAAAAGTTGCCTTTCCGTTGTTAATCAGCTCTTTAATTTCTTCTTCATCTGTTACCTGGGCAATCAATCCTCTTGCCACTAATTCGTCGTAAATTGTCATGTCATTTCCTCGCTTTCTGACTTTTAGTGATGGAACAAACGAATACCTGTAAAGCACAGTGCAATACCATACTTATTACAGGTATCAATTACATTATCATCACGAATAGAGCCACCTGGCTGTGCAATATATTTTACGCCACTTTTATTCGCTCTTTCGATATTATCACCAAATGGGAAGAATGCATCTGAACCAAGGGAAACATCTGTCATCTGGTCAAGCCATGCACGCTTCTCTTCTCTTGTAAATACTTCCGGCTTCTCAGTAAAGAAGTTCTCCCAGGTTCCATCTGCCAATACATCCATATAATCATCGCTCATATATACATCAATAGTATTGTCGCGGTCTGCACGTCCGATATTCTCCTTAAATGGAAGGTTTAATACCTTCTCATGCTGACGTAAGAACCAGTTATCTGCCTTCTGTCCTGCAAGTCTTGTACAATGAATACGGGACTGCTGTCCTGCACCGATACCAATTGCCTGTCCACCCTTTGCATAACATACAGAATTTGACTGTGTATACTTTAAAGTAATCATAGCAATAGCAAGATCAATCTTAGCCTGTTCTGGAATCTCTTTATTCTCTGTTACAACATTAGCAAATAACTCATCATTAATAACAAGTTCATTTCTACCCTGCTCAAATGTTACGCCAAATACATCTTTCTGCTCAATTGGAGCCGGAACGTAATTTTCATCAATCTCAATTACACAGTAATTGCCCTTCTTCTTTGCACTTAATATTTCAAGTGCTTCCGGCTCATATCCTGGAGCAATAATACCGTCAGAAACCTCACGCTTAATCAGCTTTGCTGTTGCCACGTCACAAACAT
>JAQXLK010000230.1 GCA_029012085.1 Clostridiales bacterium | reverse complement strand
AGAAGCGAACAATGCGGTGCCGGGTCTGCTAACAGTTGACCCTTCAATGGATGTTCGGGATAGCATTATCTGTAGTGTGAATGGTAAGTCTATCTCTAATAATCTTGCGATTACATATCTGTACGGGAAATGGAAGTATGTAGGATATGAATGGAAGAATAATGGGAAAAAAGAGGCTTTAGCAGCATCAATACTTTTGATCATCCTGTGTTCGTTTGCAATCATATATTTGATTTCCCATGCAAAAAAAATTGATTTGAGAGGTGTTGCCAAATCTTGGGGAAGTTGTGATAATTTGAAGCAAACTCTATATATTTTTTGGTTCTTTGTATTTTTTATAGGAGCTGCAGCAATTTCCAAGATTCGTGATAATGAGCATGCGCCTTTGGGAGTATATGTATATGTTGCTTTTGTTGTAGGAATCACAGGATTTTACCTTTATTTGAAAAGAAGAGGAGGATACAAGAAAAAAGAAAATACCCTATATAGATTGTTACAGGATAAAGGGCTTTTAACCGTGCTTTTATTTAGCACTTTAGTAAGAGTTCCATTATTTTTGCATATTCAGCTTTGGGATGGATTAATCTACTATGGAGAGCTTCAACGGGTATGTAGTAATTTTGAGTATACACTTTCGTATATTTGGGAAAATTTCCGATTGTGTGGACATTATTCAATCATATATACATTTTTTGCTTCCATAGGGGAGTTTTTGTTCCCTAATAATATGACCGGTGTACTTATGGTAATGCTCGTGCTGACTGATGCCGCTTTAGTCTGTATATATAAGATGTTGCGAGGATACTGGCTTAATTTGTCGCAAGTAGAAGCTGCTATTGGAACAATGCTTGTTTCGGTATGCCCACTTTTTTTAGGTCTCTTTTCCAATGTGAGTCTAGAGCATTTATTGTTTGTTTTTACTGTATTTCTATTTTATGCAGAATATAGAAAACAGACAATTATGAAGGTTGTATGGCTTGTTTCGATTATGATGACTAAGGAAACGGGGCTGGTTATTGTAGGGGGATATCTGCTGGCACATATACTTGCCCATTTGTGGGACACCATTAAGTATAAAGGAAGGGACAAACTTCAATACTTTTTATTTGATTTCCATGTATTATGTGCTGCCGGAGGAATGGTTCTTGTCTGTCTGTACACGATAAGGCAAAATGGATTGTTTGTCTGGTTTGGAATGAATCAAAGAACAGGAGGAAATTTAATTACAGAATATTTGGAGAATCTGCCGGGAAAGATGCCATTCATTATGCATAAAATTAAGATACTCTTTGTGCTTCATTTTGAGTGGATACCGGTATTGATTATTGTTCTTTGTATTATTTTCCGAATTCTGAAACGTCAAAAGATGTCCATTTTCCATGGGAAATTAAGTTTCATGGGGGCATTAGGCATTTTTGTGTTATTAAATTTTTATCTTATTGGATATACTTTGGGAAGATATCACATTTTTAGTGCGGTTATGATATGGTTATTGGCATATATAATATTGCTCAAAACCTTTAGAAATTTTCTTAAAAACAAAATTGGTTTTGGGTCAACGGTTGCTGTTATTGCACTTTTAGTTATACAAAATTTTTATTATATTGATCCATTGACGAACTTGATGTTTGATTGTTTCGATACCGGGAAGGGAAAGATGGTATCTACTGAGATTGGAGGGGGAAATCTTGGTGATGCATTTGCAAATAATTTCAGGCATACTTATTTATATGGTTTAATAGATGCTATGTTGGAAGAAAGCGAATATGATGAAGAGACGCAAATCGTTATTCCGACTGAAAGAGATTATTTGTACTTTCATGCTTATACCGGATACAACAAAGACGAAAAAAGAAGAGTTTTTGATGTTTTGCCAGATGAAGAAAACGTAATTAGAATCAGTTGCGTTTGTTTGCCTGATGTGTTGTCACTGGAACAGGATAAAATGCCGGAAAGAGGGGTTATGTATTTCCTGCCTTTTATTAAGTGCGATGAGCGGGAAGTTGTCGCACAGGTAGAACGGTTCTACAAAGTCAGTGAGCGTAGGGAAATTTCCAACTGGGGAGGGACATTGAGCTATTATATATTAGAACGCAAGATGTAATTTGGAGATATAAAATAACTATTCATTTTATTGTACCATCGGACTTTTACACTTATTTAATGGTTGTCAGAGGCAATAAAACTGCTATATAATAAAATGATAGTTTTAGATGCTACACAAGAGGACACTATGAAAAAAATCAGTATTTTAATTCCATGTTACAATGAAATAGAGAATGTAGAACTTATGGCAATGGCTGTGACTAATGTCATTCAGGAGGCATTGTCACAGTATGACTATGAAATAGTGTTTATCGATAATTGTTCTACTGACGGAACCAGAGACAAGCTGGAGGAAATATGTGCAAAGGACAAGAAGATTAAGGCGATTTTAAATGTTACCAATTTTGGGCAGTTTAATTCACCTTTTTATGGCATGTGTCAGACGACAGGAGATTGTACGATTACCCTATGTTGTGACTTTCAGGACCCGGTGGAGATGATACCTACTTTAGTTGAAGAGTGGGAAAAGGGACATAAAGTGGTAAGTTGTATTAAAATCGCATCTAAAGAATCAGGACTGATTTATTTCCTGCGGACCTGCTACTATAAGCTTATCAAAGGAATGTCCAGTGTGAGGATGATCGAACATTTTACCGGTTTTGGCCTGTATGATAAGACATTTATCTCTGTCTTGAAAGAATTGGATGACCCTGTTCCCTTCCTTCGAGGAATTGTGGCTGAATACGGATCCGGATTTAATATGATTGAGGTTGAATATACACAGGCAAAAAGAAGAGCCGGAAAGACACACAATAACTTTTACAGCCTGTATGATGCAGCTATGCTGAGTATTACATCCTACACGAAAGTGGGGTTAAGGCTTGCTACGTTTCTAGGGTTTATTTGTTCGGCAATCAGTCTGATTATAGCATTTATTTATCTGATTTTGAAACTGACTAACTGGTATGGCTTTCAGGCGGGGTATGCACCATTGATCATTGGTGTATTTGTGATCGGTTCGATACAGTTGTTCTTTATCGGACTTTTAGGAGAATATATTTTGAATATAAATACCAGGGTAATTCACCGACCGTTAGTGGTGGAAGAAAAGCGATTGAATTTTGATGAGAAATAAGGCATGCCCGTTTATAGACAATGCCCCTAATAATATGTCGAAAGTGTGTGTGCTTACAGGCGGTAAGATTCAGACCGTGTTTCCCGGAGAATTGGAAGTAGAGGGATGGAAAATGCCAAGTATAAGCATACCAGACAGAAAGCAATTGCCCTAACTCTTTATGGCGCTTCATTGAAATGAAGTGAATATTAATTATTTATGCACATAATGAGTGAATATTTTGGGAAAATACACATATGATATTATTGCTGAAAGATACTATATAAAAATGACATCTGTATCAGAAATTTATGTCATGAAACTTGACAGGTCAATTTTGTCATGTTATAGTGATTTCAGTGATCGTGTTGCAGATACCTGCGTGGCCTGCAACCTTAGAAAGCTCCCACGGGAGCTTTCTTTATTATAAGGAGGCTTTATGCATACTACAAATGATAAACC
>JAQXLK010000229.1 GCA_029012085.1 Clostridiales bacterium | reverse complement strand
CCATTTCTCCCATTTGCATATCATAATAAAGAGAAATGCAATTCATGAATGGAGAAACAACACACAATGACTTGTGAAGATATGATATATGACAATGATTATGCGGACTTTATCATTAATTTATTTGATGGAAATACTGTGGGTGCAGGCTCTCTGGATGACGGCTGTCTGAATGAAATTTCAGAGCGGATGGCGGTTTTACATTATAAGAGAAGCAGTGAAACCTTAACAAATTTGGAGTCTGTTCCTTATTCATCAATACCTAAGTTGTTTGGATTGATGGATTCCTCCAATATGGAGGTTACAGGAGTAAAGTCTGTACAGAGTCGGGATTATTTAGGTCTTGATGGGACGGGGACGATTGTGGGCATAATTGATACAGGAATTATGTATGACAATGCATTGTTTCGGGATAATATCGGTAACAGCCGGATTGGCATGATCTGGGACCAGACGATACGGAAAGAGGGAGAAATGGAAGCCGGTGGACAAGAGAGCAGCCTACCACAGCCTTTTTATGGAACGGTATATTCAAAGGAGCAGATTGATGATGCGCTTAAAAGCGATACGCCATACGAACTGGTTCCGACAAGAGATGATAATGGACATGGAACCTTCATGGCAGGAATTGCAGCGGGAGGAGTAGACAGAACAAATGATTTTACAGGGATTGCAACGAATGCGGAGCTTGCGGTGGTGAAGTTAAAGGAAACAAAGCCGTATCTTAGGGAGTATTTTCAGATTCGTACGGATATACCGGCTTATTCGGAGACCGATATCATTTATGCAGTAGATTATTTGTTGAAATATGCAAGGACAAGGCAGAAACCCTTGTCCATTTTAATTGGGCTTGGAAGCAGTAATGGCGGGCATGAGGGACTGACCTATTTAGAGCAGTATTTAACCACAATTCTGTCAAATGTCGGGATTATGGTAAGTGTGCCGGCAGGAAATGAAGGAACGGAAAGACTGCATTATTACGGAGAACTTTCTGAGGCAGAAGAATATGATGAGGTGGAAATAAATGTGGCTACAGGACAGAACGGTCTCACCCTTGAATTATGGGGAAATGCCCCGAGTACCTTTGCTTTAGGGATTGTTTCGCCACGGGGTGACCGTATTGAGCGAATCCCACCACGCTTTGGCAAGGAAGAGCTGATTACCCTTCCTCTATCGAGAACCTCTGTATATGTGGCTTATCAGATTGCCGAGGCGTATACAGGAGATGAACTTATTTTTGTAAGATTGATAAATCCAACACCGGGGATATGGCGGCTCTTGGTATATGCGGATGAAGGGCGGCAGCGCAGCTTTAATATATGGATGCCGCTTAGGCAGTTTTTACAGGAAGATACGCATTTCTTAAAGGGAGAACCGGAGAATACCATTACAAATCCGGGAAATGCAAGACTTCCAATGACGATGACAGCATATAATCATTTAAATGGCAGCATATATGCCGAGGCTAGTCGTGGTTACAGTGCAAGAAGCCAGGTAAAGCCGGATTTGGCAGCACCGGGAGTTGGCATCACAGGACCGGGGCTTCGGAATAATTTTGTGACCCGCTCCGGCACCAGCGTTGCAACAGCCCATAGTGCCGGCATGATGGCACAGTTTTTGCAGTGGGATATGGAAAATTACCGTATCGGCATTTTCTTTGCAGGGCAGATTCAGAGCTTCTTCTTAAAGGGAGCAACACGTGATCCGGATGTGCAATATCCAAACCCTGTCTGGGGGTATGGCATTATGAATGTGGAAAATGTTTTTAATACATTTCGGGTTACAGATTATCTAATATGAAATAAAATCTTGACTATTCTAATAGGAAAAAGGTATAATTGAGACAGAATGAATAAAATAACAGTAGCAAATATTTGTCTTACAAAGGGATGGATGTTTGAAGTATTTAGATGGAAAGGTGATAGGGATGAAGATTTCAACAAAAGGAAGATATGCATTGCGTTTGATGCTGGATTTGGCAAAACATAATACCGGTGAGATGGTAAGAATTAAGGATGTTGCAGAAAGAGAGAATATTTCTGAAAAATATTTGGAACAGATTGTGACATCACTGAAACGTGCCGGATATGTCAAAAGTCTGCGGGGGGCTCAGGGTGGTTACCGTTTAGCAAAAGAGCCGGCGGAATATACGGTAGGTATGATTTTAAGATTAACAGAGGGGGATATGGCGCCGGTTGCATGCTTGGAAGGAGAAGAGAATGACTGTCCAAGAGCTTCTATGTGTACATCGCTTAGATTGTGGACTATGTTAGATGATGCAATTAAGAGTGTGATTGACCATGTGACATTGCAAGATATGTTAGAATGGAGTATGGAAGCGGGTAATGATTATATCATTTAATGAATCAAAAACAAACCTGCCACGGCATGAGAATAACAGCCGGGCAGGTTTGTTTTTTTGCTATATAGGACATTCCTCTGGAAGCACCTATACGAATACCGGTATTTATTTTGTAAGCATAGATAGAATCTGATTGCTTCGTGCAATAAAGCGTGTCATTGCCTCTGCATCCAATGGAGTGTGAGCAAGCAGTGCAAGGTCGTAAAGCTGTTCACATACCATGTTCGTGTTTGCGCCTTCTGGATTAGCAAGGATGAATTGGACTAAATCATTGTTGGCATTTAATACAAGCGTCTGCTGGGTGTCACCAAACATATCAGGTGAAATCATGCCATTCATGCTGTAAGCTTTCATCATATCCTGCATTCTTCTTGTTTCTTCAGAAAGTGTAATCATGGAAGAAATAGAAGTATTCTTTAATTTCTCGACCTTTACTGTAAGTTTGTCATTGTCGAGAGCCTTCTTGAATATTTCTGTAAGTTTGTCTGTGGTTTCTTTTAGTTCTTCTTCAGAAACCTCTTCCTTAAAGGTATCTGTTACACCAGAGTCTACACGGGTAAATTTAATCTTGTCGTCTCTCTGTTCCTGATGTGTAATAAATGGTGTATCAATGTTGTGAGTGAGAACAACCACATCAATATCCTGTTCCTTGAACATATTAATATATTGGGATTGTACCTTCTCATCATCTGTATAGAATACAGTGTTTTCGTATTTTTCCTTACCAGCTTCCAGATATTCAGGGAGAGTAAGATATTTGCCGGCTACATCTTTATAAAGGACAAAATCCTTCATCTTCTCATCAAACTTACTGTCCTTCAAACATCCGAATTTGATAAATGGACTTAAGTCATCCCAATAAGATTCATAGGTTTCACGCTCTGTCTTAAACATACCGGAAAGCTTGTCAGCAACCTTCTTGGTGATGTAATCAGAAATTTTCTTAACAAATCCGTCATTTTGCAATGCACTACGGGATACATTAAGAGGAAGATCAGGACAATCAATTACACCCTTTAACAATAAGAGGAATTCCGGTATTACTTCCTTAATATTATCCGCAATAAATACCTGATTGTTGTAAAGCTTGATGGTTCCCTCTAATGTATCATATTCTGAGTTGAAACGAGGGAAGTACAGGATACCCTTTAAGTTAAAAGGATAGTCCATATTCAGGTGAATCCAGAATAACGGCTCCTTGAAGTCTAAGAATACCTTACGGTAGAATTCTTTGTATTCCTCTTCGGTACAATCGTTTGGATGCTTATTCCAAAGAGGATTGGTGTCGTTAATTGGTTTCTCCTTTGGTTCTTTTTCTGTTTCGTCCGCTTCTGCATCCTTTTCCTTGTCTGCTGCATCTGTCTCATCCTTTGCAGTTTCTGCCTCTGCATTGTCAGAATCGTCAGCAACATCAGAATCTACTACGTCATTTTCCTCATCCTTAGCGGCGTCTGCATTGGTAAAGTAAATCTCTTCCGGCATGAAAGAGCAGTACTTTTCAAGAATTTCTTTGACACGATACTCGTTTGCAAACTCATAACAGTCTTCATTTAAGTAAAGTGTAATTTCTGTACCATGGACATCACGATCACCGGTAGACATGGTATATTCTGTTCCGCCATCGCATTCCCAAAATACCGGTTCTGCACCTTCCTGATAAGAGAGGGTGTTGATGGTAACCTTGTCTGCCACCATAAAAGTAGAATAAAATCCCAAACCAAAATGTCCAATAATCTGGTCATCGGTTGCTTTATCTTTGTATTTTTCTAAAAAGTCAGATGCACCGGAAAATGCAATCTGATTGATGTACTCATTGACTTCATCTGCGGTCATACCAATACCGTTATCGATAAAGGTAAGAGTCTTGTCTGTCGGGCTTGCAATGACATCAATACGATAGTTCGTATCTGTAGCTTCTTCATATTCACCAATCAAAGCAAGCTTTCTTAACTTAGTTACCGCGTCACAGGCATTGGAAACGACCTCACGTACAAAAATGTCATGGTCAGAATATAACCATTTCTTAATAATTGGAAAAATATTGTCACTGTTAATAGACAAACTTCCTTTTTTCTTTCTTGGCATAAAAAACATCTCCTTAATCTAAATATTGAATATATTCCCTGTAGAAGTGAAGAGCCGGTGTCAGTTTTCCCGGCAAAATGTATAAAATGGTTTTATACACTTTGCCGGGAAAGCTTTCTAAAATAGCAGCTGCTACAAGGATATAACTAATAATAGTATAGGAGATTGGAAAAGTCAAGAAAAAATTAGCACTCGATAAAAGTGAGTGCTAACAACCTGATTATTGGCAGGTTATAGAAGCCCCTTTTAAGAGAGAGGAAATACTAGTGGTGACCTCATTTTCAAGATTTTTATCCAGTGTAAAAATTTTGTAAGAAATACCACATACGATGGTAAGCTTGTCGTGCTGAAACAGGATGTTCAGGAACATACCATCAATATCCATTGTGGACAGAGTGGAGTGTGTAGATTCTAACAAAGAACAAGTGCCGTCTTCAGAGAGTTTTAATACTATTTTTAACTGAGAAGGAGTCTTTTTCCCTTTAATAAGCTGAAATACCTTTTCTTTCGCAGTATGCCAGAAAAGATATAGTGATTCGTTCGTATTCATTTGTTCTAATTCGTCTGGGGTAAAAAATTCTTTGTTGATATGTCCGTCTAAGTTGTATGTCATATCCGTACGAATGGATGCAGAAATAAATTCGTAGGAATCCAGTGCGTTAGTCTGAAATAAAAGCTGCATAAATTGTTTAATATCTAATACTTCGATGGTCTGCATGTAAGGCCTCCTATATTTGTTGATTACAGTGTAGCATTCTTATACATTTCATGCAAGAAGCTTTTTTCTGCTTACAGGATTTCGGAATTGTTGATAAATGAATGAAAAAACGTTATAATGAGGATATATTTGTTTTTGGAAAGAAGGAATATTTATAGATGAAAAATGTAGAAAGGGGAGATTATTTGAATAAAAAAAGAGGCAGCATTCGGGAAAGGTTGCTTTCTGTTGTATTATTTCCGACTTTGATTTTGGGAACTTTGATAATTGTATTCGGTGTTTTTTTGATATATGGCTTTTATTCTGAGAGTATTAAGAATGAATTGGCAGGTACGACCAATATGCTGTTAGATTGCCTGAATCTTACTGTGAGGGGAGATTATCAATATGAGGATGGAATGCTTTTAAAAGGGGATATTAATATTACGGATTCAACTATGCTTTACCGGATAAAAGAAGAGACGGATATTGATACTACTATTTTTTGGGAGGATACAGGAATTCTTACAACGGTTCAATCAAAAAGTGGTGTGTCGGCAGTGGGTACAAAAGCACAACCAGTGGTTGTGGAAAATGTTATTCATAATGGTGAGAAATATTTCTCAAGGAATTTAAAGATTAATGGAGAGACTTATATTGGATATTATGCGCCGATTGAGAATAGTACTCATGAAGTTGTAGGAATGATATTTGCAGGTAAGAATAAGACATTGGTGTACCGTAGTATTGGTATTATTATATTATGTTTTACTGTATTTTCCGTAATTGCAAGCATTTTGGCTGTAATCATAAGCAGAGGCTATTCGACACAGATGGTTTCTGATATCGGTCTGATTAATGGGTATTTGCGAAGTATTTCAGAGGGAGACTTGACGGTTGATATTGATGAACGTATTGTAAACAGGCCGGACGAGATTGGTGAAATTGGCATTTATGCTGCAAAAATGCGTAGTGACTTACAAAAATTGATTGAAATGGATCCGCTAACTTCGTTATACAACAGAAGAAGCTGTAATAACCAGCTTACCAAGTTGTTTAAGAAGGGAGAGATATTCACTGTTGTGATGTGTGATATTGATTGGTTTAAGAAGATTAATGATCAATATGGACATGATGCAGGTGACTATGTATTAGTAAAGATTTCTGAGATGATACGAGAGAATGTAGCAGATTGTGGCTTTGCAAGCCGCTGGGGCGGGGAGGAATTTTTGCTCGTTTATACAGTAGGTTTTGAAGAGGCACTACAGAAGGTAGAGGCTTTGCAAAAAAAAGTACGAGAGTATGAGTACCATTATGATGAAATGCTGATTAAGGTAACGATGACTTTTGGAATGAAAGAGTGGGAAGACGGCATTCCATATGAGAACTTGATTAAGGAAGCGGATCATAAGTTATATTCCGGCAAGGAAAACGGAAGAAACCAGATTGTTAGTTGATTTGCGTGTGAGAAAGGAGAATTGTATGAAAAAAGTAATTATGGGAATCATGATCGGAACATTGGTTTTGCTAAGTGGATGTGGTGTTCCTAAGAATACGGTTCATTCTATTGAGGATTTGAAGGGAAAGACTATAGGTGTACAGTTAAAAACCACCGGTGACGCATATGCAAGTGATATTGAGAATGCACAGGTGCAGCGTTTTAATAAGGGGTATGATGCTGTGGTAGCTTTAAGAAAAGGTGAGCTTGACGCAGTTATGTTAGATGATGCACCAGCCAATGTATTTGTAGAGGAATTTGGTGATATAAAGATTCTTGATGAGGCATATGCTGATGAGGAGTATGGAATTGCTGTGAATAAAGAAAATACTGAATTACTGGAAAAGATTAATCAGGCATTGGATACTTTAGAAGCAGATGGAACCATTGAACAGATTACCAATGCATGGCTGAAAGAGGGTGTGGAGACTACAGCCTATGAGGGGCAGAATAAAGATGAGTATGCCAATGGAATTCTTGTTATGGCAACCAATGCAGAGTTCCCACCATATGAAGACCAGACTGAGGATGGAGAGATTCTAGGAATTGATGTGGATATTATGAAAGCGGTTTGTGACCAATTGGATATGAAACTGCAGGTAGAGAATACCGCTTTTGATTCCATTATTGCATCGGTGGAGCGTGGAATGGCTGATGTAGGAGTAGCGGCTATGACCATTACCGATGAGCGGTTAGAACAGATTAATTTCTCAAGAACATATGTAAAAGCAAAACAGGTAATCATAGTAAGAAATAAAGAATAAGTGTTAGGCGGGAATATATATATGGAACAGTTGTTTGATTTATTGGAGCATGGGGTATCTGCATCACATGCAGTTTCCTATCTGAAAAAGAATTTGTTAGAAGATGGGTTTTGTGAACTATCTTTGCAGGATGTTTGGAAACTAGAACCAAATGGAAAATACTATATTAATTTGTATGATTCGATTTGTATGGTGTTTAAGATTGGAAGTGTAAAAGGTGCTCAGCCTGCATTTCGTATTGCCATGGCACATAGCGATTATCCCGGTTTGCAATTAAAGCCGGAACCTTTGGTAAAGGGGAAGAATGTAGTTCGGTTTAATGTTGAAGTATATGGTGGCATGTATCAAAAATCATGGCTTGATCGCCCGTTAGGTGTAGCCGGAAAGGTGGTTGTAAAGGGAGAGAGTGCATTTTCTCCGAACGTGTTATTGTATGACAGTAAACGTCCGCTTTGTATTATACCAAGTCTTGCCATTCATATGGACCGGGAATTGAATAAAAAAGGTGCATTAGATACTGCGAAGGAATTCGTACCGGTGGCTGCTCTCAATGAAAATGCTGATTTGCTTGGTGAAGTAGCAAGGAGTCTTCAGATTGCGAAAGATGAAATTTTAGACTATGATTTATACCTGTATAATATGGACAAACCTGTTGTAGTCGGATTAGATAAGACGATGGTATCGTCACCAAGACTTGATAATTTAACTTCGGTGGGAGCAATTCTTGCCGGAATGAAAGAGACAACTGTACCGGAGAATGTTGTTGATATGATGGTGGTGTTTGACAATGAAGAGGTGGGAAGCCGTTCGAAGCAGGGGGCAGACAGCGAACTTTTATCGATGGTGGTACAAAGGATTGGTAAAGCACTTGCTGGTGATGCTTTTGCAGTATCAAACGTTTTGGAAAAGAGCTTTCTGTTATCTGTGGATGTGGCACATGCCCATCATCCAAATTACGAGGAAAAAAGTGATGTGACCAACAAAGCATATTTGGGAAAGGGCTTTTGTATTAAGCGGAGTGTAGGACAAAAATATGGTACCAGCTCAGAAAGCGCGGCAGTATTAAAAGATATCTGTGTAAAGAATGGTATTCCATATACGATTGCAGTGAATAAGACGGGAATTCCGGGTGGCAGTACCCTTGGTCCCATTGCAACATCGTATTTGCCTATGCCTTGTGCTGATGTGGGAATACCTATTCTTTCTATGCATTCTGCTTGTGAACTTGGAGCTTTAGAAGATTATTATGCTTTAAAGAAGCTGGTGAATGCATTTTATGAGGAAGTGTAAAGTTAATATTATGTAAACTTACTCTGTGATTTTATGAGAATTCTTTGGTTGGAAGAAAACACCACGTGTTTTTCTACATAGAACGCAATCGGATCTGAAATACTAATTAAACATATCGAATATGGAGTATTGAGAAAGGATTGGTAGTTCGTATGAAAGCAGTGGTAAATAAGGATGGATGTATTAGCTGTGGTCTTTGTGTCAGCACCTGCCCGGAAGTTTTCTCCTTTGACGAGGACGGTATTGCTGAAGCAACAGGCAAGCTTACCGATGACAATTTTGCCTCCGCCGAGTCTGCAAGATCCGCCTGCCCGGTAGCGGTTATTGATATCGTAGAGGAGTAGTGGAAAGCCTGCCTGTTATTGCAAAATCTTAAAAAAACTCAGATAGTTTTTTTTCAAGGTGGTGTAGTATTATATATAGCAGCATGGCAATGATGCATAAAATGAATATGGAGAGCAGAACGTTGCTCATTTTGAAGGTCTGGGAGCCGTAGATGATAAGGTAACCCAGACCTTCCCGCGCTGCGAGAAATTCACCAATTACAACACCGACTAAACAGAGGCCAATGTTTACTTTCATAATACTTAAAATATTTGGAATATTGCTGGGCAGAATTACAAGCTTCAGACATTGGAAACGTGTACCTCGAAGAGTTTTGATTAGTTTAATTTTGTCAGGATCAACATTTACAAAGCCTGTATATACATTTAGAATACTGCCAAATATGGCAACACTTAAGGCACATACAATAATGGTTACCTTATTGGCACCGAGCCAAACGATTAAAACGGGAGCAAGTGCAGACTTTGGAAGTGCATTTAAAATTACCAGATATGGCTCGAGTACCTTTGAAATGGTCTCATTCCACCAAAACAGTGTTGCAATTAACAGGCTTCCGACGATTACTATGATAAATCCAATGAGTGTTTCGTAAAGTGTGATTCCTATGTGGTAAAACAGAGAACCATCTTTTACCATATAGATAAAGGTGGCTGCCAGTTTGGATGGTGAACAGAAAATAAAATCGTTGATAATATGATGGCGGGCAGTATATTCCCATAGAATAAAAAAGCAGATTAATATGGCAAACTGGTATATGCGAATTAGGTTGTGTTTTCGTTTTATATTTTTCACGTAAGTTTCCTGGTTTTTGGACAGGATTGTATTTGGTTTAGTTGAAGTCTTCATTTTCATCGTAGATTGCCTCCCAAATTTCATTATAATAATCCTTAAATTCCGGAGCGTTTCTTGATGTCTTTGGAGTGCGGTTTTCGATACTTAAGTGGATAGGAATATTTTTTTTGATGGTGCCGGGACGTTTGCTTAATACAATAACGCGGTCAGACATAGAAATCGCTTCTGCAAGATCGTGGGTTACCAGCAGGGTGCTGATATGATTTTCTTTAATGATGGAACCGATATCATCGGATACATTGAGTCTGGTCTGGTAGTCTAAGGCGCTGAAGGGTTCGTCTAACAGTAGAATGTCTGGTGAAAGAGCGAGAGTACGAATCAGGGCTGCCCGCTGTCTCATGCCGCCGGACAACTGTCGTGGGTAGGAATTTCGAAAATCCCAAAGCCCATACGTATGAAGCAATTCATCTATAATGGAAAGATGAGTTTTGTCCAGCTTATGTTGGATTTCTAGGCCTAAAGTGAGATTTTTGTAAATGGAACGCCATTCTAACAGGTGGTCTTTTTGCAGCATATATCCGATACTAAGGTCATCTAATGCAGCCGGTTTTCCGTTTAAATGAATGGTTCCAGAGGCAGGTTTGAGCAGTCCGGCAGCAATATTTAGTAAGGTTGTTTTACCACATCCACTTGGACCAACAAATGAAATAAATTCATTTTTATATAGTTTAAATGAAATGTCTTTAAGAGAAACGGTTTCACAAGATATGGTATGATACGAAAAATTTATGTTGAAAAATTCTAGAAGTGGTATTTCCAATTTTCGAACCTCCTTCTTAGCTTTACTATATTGTATTCAGAAAGTATGAAAATGCTCGGATTAACAAAGAATCGAGGGTTGACGAAAAAAAATGGATTCATTATAATAAGCAGACCTAGAGAGTTTTCTGCATGATTTTCATTTATATGTAGATACTAAAGACAAATATTTATTCCATGAGAGTATAGAAAAGGTGATAACATGGCGAAGATAACAAGGGCGGAGTTGAAGAGACGCCGCCGCATTGAGTTTTACAAAAAGATAATTGTATATGGATTTTTAGTTATGACTATTTTGCCGATTCTGACTAGTGTATTTCTTATTTACAAAGTAAATGAGTTAGAGAAACAGATTGATTATGCGCTGAGTGAGACGGGTGGAGATTACTTAACGTTGCGTTCCAGCCGGGAGGCATTGCTTGGAAATCCAAATGCAAGCAGTGGTACTTTTGCAGATTCTAAGAAGGCGGTACTTGGTAGTTCAAGCGTGGATACGAATCGTACAAGGAATACCGAGGATGGTGCGCAGACAGAGGATGGAAATGGAACCACGAAAGTAACTGCACAGATTGAAAAATCAGATGGCAAAAAGCAGGCTTTAGGGGACTTACCGGATGCAGATGGTGAAACAAAAAAGCAGACAAAAGGGCGGGTTTATCTTACGTTTGATGATGGACCATCTATTTATACGGGACAGATTCTTGATATTTTAAAGGAGAACAATGTAAAGGCAACTTTTTTTGTCATTGGCAGGGATAAAGAATACTATGATTATTATAAGCGTATTGTGAATGAGGGACATACCATAGGTATGCACTCATATACCCATCAATATCAGGAGTTTTACAAGTCTGTACAAAGCTTTGGAACGGAGCTGACAGAGTTAGATAATTTGATTTATAATGTAACAGGAGTACACAGTAAGGTATTCCGGTTTCCGGGAGGCAGTTCAAATAGTGTAGCACCGCTTCCGATTCAGGATTACGTTGCATACCTGAATGAACATAATATTAATTATTATGATTGGAATTCTTTAAATGGAGATGCAGTGACAACGGGTCTGTCACCTCAGACTTTGGTTGATAATATCATGAATGATGTGACAAAGAATGAGGATTCCATTGTATTGATGCATGATTTGCAAACGACACATACGACAGTAGAATCTTTGCAGCTGCTGATTGATACACTGCGTTCGGAAGGATATGAGATTCTTCCAATCGATGAGAATACGCCGTTAATTCAGCATGTGTCATGTAATTCCGTTGAAGAATAAAGAAACAATTTTTTCGAACCTGAAGCTGTGTACTGGCGACGAGTGAATAATAAAGAGCTGAGCTGTAATAATTGCAGTATCAGCTCTTTTATATTCCGCAAAATTATGGTAGTATAAAAATACTGGTAGTAACTTAGATAAACATGCCATGAAGGAGTAAAACAGAAAGAAGCAGGTAGTGGATGATGGACTATGTACAAGCGATGGAATATATGGACAGAATTGGGAAGCGTGGAAGCATTTTAGGGCTTGGACCGGTAAAGATGCTGCTTGGCCGGCTTCATAATCCTCAGGATACACTTCGGGTGATACATGTGGCGGGAACCAATGGAAAAGGAAGTATCTGCACATTTTTAGAAGCGATGTATAGGGCAGAAGGAAAAAGGGTTGGACGTTATATTTCTCCTACCATACATACTTATTTGGAACGGTTTCAGATAAATGGAACCTATATGAAAGAAGAGATGTTTGCAAAATTGCTTGAAAGGGTTGTACCGGTGATGGAAGAGATGGAGGCAGAGGGATTGGAGCTTCCGACGGCTTTTGAGATAGAAACTGCAGTGGCATTTTTGTATTTTCTAGAGGAGAAGGCAGACATTGTAATCTTAGAGACGGGTATGGGCGGAAGAGTGGATGCAACCAATGTGGTAGCAAAGCCCCTGTGTACGGTGTTTGCTTCTATCGGTATGGATCATATGCAGTTTTTAGGTGATACTGTAGAAAAAATTGCGATGGAAAAAGCAGGAATAATGCGTGATAATTGTCCGGTAGTCTCTTATCCAAACACGCCGGAGGTGTGTAAGGTGTTGGAACAACAGGCAAGTTTACATAATGCAGATATGCAGATTGTAGACAGAAAGAAGATAGAAATTCTATCAGAAACCATAGCAGGAAGCTGTTTTTCTTATGATGGAGAGGAATATTCCATTGGACTTGCAGGAACGTATCAGGTATATAATGCGGTGACCGCTATTGCCTGTAAGCTGTTGTTAGATGGCAGGCTGGAGAAAGAGGCACTTTCAAATGTACACTGGGAAGGAAGATTTGAAATTGTATCTGAGAATCCAATGTTTATAAGGGATGGAGCCCATAATATAGATGGAGCAAAAGCGCTTTTGGAAAGTCTGCAAAAGCATTTTACAAATAGGAAAATTATCTTTATAATAGGTGTATTAAGGGATAAAGAATACGGAAAAATGATGAAACTTTTGTGTCCTGTGGCATCTAATGTTTATACACTGACACCGGATAATCCGAGGGGACTTGAGGCCGAGACATTACAGGAGGTAGTGCGGCCTTATTGTGAGAATGTGGCTGCCTGTCATACTTTGAAGGAGGCAGTGACGAAAGCAAGGCAGACCTATGAGGAATATGAGTATGCAGGAGAGCAGGCAGTGATTGTTGCATGGGGTTCTCTTTCTTATATAGGACAGATTGTGATATAGAGGGCAGTATTATGGAGAGAATTAACCGGATTATGGACAATTCCATATATTTGGCGAAACAAAATCGATTAGATGAGTTAGAGAAAGAGCGCATTTATTGCAGACATGGTTTAGACCATGCCATAAGTGTTGCAAGAATTATGTATATAAAAGCATTGGAACAGAAGCTTTCCTTTGATAAGGAGCTCATATATGCAGCAGCTCTGCTGCATGATATTGGAAGATGTGACCAATATGAAAAGGGGATTCCACATCATGAGGCTGGTGGAGAGCTTGCAGAAAGAATTCTTTTGGAATGTGGCTTTTTGGAGGAAGAAATAGCAATGATAAAAGAAGCAATTCAAAGTCACCGGAAGGAAGTAGATGAAATAGGAACGTTTGCGGCGCTGCTATATGAGGCAGATAAGTTAAGCCGTGACTGTTACCGGTGCAAGGCGAGTGATAGCTGTAATTGGACAGAAACAAAGAAAAATCATACAATACATTATTAAATATCTTAGGAGGAGACAATATGATTATAGGCAGTAAAGAGTTTGACTTGGAGAATCATTTTTACATGATGGGGATATTAAACGTGACACCGGATTCTTTTTCGGATGGCGGAAAATATAATGATATGGATCGTGCCTTATTTCAGGCAGAGAAGCTGATTGAGGAGGGAACGGATATTTTAGATATCGGTGGTGAATCTACCCGGCCAAATCATATCAAAATCAGTTCGGAAGAAGAGATAGAGCGGGTATGCCCTATTATTGAACAGGTTAAGAAACGATTTGATGTGCCGATTTCTTTAGACACCTATAAGTCAGATGTGGCGGCAGCAGGAATTGCTGCGGGTGCAGACCTTTTAAATGATGTCTGGGGATTGAAGTGGGATGGCACCATGGCAAAGGTAATTGCAGATACCGGTGTTGCATGTTGTCTTATGCATAATCGTCATGATATGGACTATCAGGATGTGGTAGAGGATATGCTTGGTGATTTGCAAGAGAGTGTTGAAATGGCACTTGCGGCAGGAATTGCAAAGGATAAGATTATGTTGGATCCGGGAATTGGATTTGCAAAAGATTTGAATATGAATCTGGTTGTGATGAAGCATTTAGACAGAATGAAGGAACTGGGATATCCGGTTTTGCTTGGAACATCGAGAAAGTCTATGATTGGATTGACACTTGATTTGCCTGTAACGGAACGGGAGGAAGGAACACTGGCAACTTCCATTATGGGACTTATGGCAGGCTGTTCTGTTTTCCGGGTACATGATGTGAAGACGAATCTGCGGGGACTTCGTATGGCAGAGGCAATTTTGAAAGCAAAAATATAACATATATTTAACATACATCAAATGGGGATAGTGATATAATGAATCTGGTTCGCATTTTAACCTTGATTCATATATGGCTTCCGGTGGGAGATTGCATATGGATTATATTATCATTGACAACTTAGAAACCTTTGGTTATCACGGAGTGTTTGAGGAGGAAGCATTTCTTGGACAGAAATTTCTTGTGACTGCAAAGCTTTTTCTTAACACAAGGAAGGCAGGTATGACGGATGACCTTAAGGAATCGCTTGATTACGGTGAAGCATGTCAGGTTATTAGAAAAATTGTAGAGACAGAGCGGTATATGCTGATTGAACGCTTGGCGGAGGAGATTGCATCAAAATTGCTGCTTACCTTTTCGCAGCTTCATGAGGTGGAGATTACGGTGAAAAAACCGTGGGCTCCGATACATGTATCAGTGGATACGGTTTCGGTAACCATAAGGCGTGGCTGGCATAAAGTTTATCTGTCAATTGGTTCAAATATGGGTGACCGGGAGGGCTATCTTGATTTTGCCATTGACCAGCTCAATGCATTACCGGATACGAAGGTGACGGCGGTTTCTGATTATCTTGAAACGAAGCCATATGGCAATGTAGAACAGGATGATTTTCTAAATGGTGCTTTGGAGATTGAGACATTAAAGACACCACAGGAACTTTTAGAGACCACTCTGGGTATTGAAAAAGAGGCGCACAGGGAACGGTTAGTTCACTGGGGACCACGAACGCTTGATATGGATATTTTGTTTTATGATGACCTGATTTTGATGGAAGAAAAACTTACGATTCCCCATGTGGAGATTGCAAAGAGGGAGTTTGTTTTAGAACCGCTTTCAACAATTGCACCATATTATATGCATCCGGTATATCACAAATCAGTGATACAGATGTTAGGTGAGCTTCAAAAGAAGGATGAGACATAATATAAAAGTGTTCTTGAAATAAGCGAAGAAAATACTTTAGATAAGGTTTTAGGAGGCAAGTTAATGATACAGGATTTAAGTGTGACAAGAGAAGAAATTGATAAAGTGGATAAAGAGATTGTAGAACTGATTGAAAAACGTATGGATTTGGCGTTAGAGGTTGCAAAGTATAAAATGTCCACCGGAAAGCCGATTTATGACAGGCAGCGGGAGTTGGAAAAACT
Source organism: Clostridiales bacterium (assembly GCA_029012085.1). Taxonomy (GTDB): domain Bacteria; phylum Bacillota; class Clostridia; order Lachnospirales; family Lachnospiraceae; genus CAG-590. The sequence continues at coordinate 4,006 of JAQXLK010000229.1, read as the reverse complement.
GGAAAGATTAGGCGAAATGGCAAGTTCTGAGTTTAATGCAAAAAGTGTGCAGGAATTATTTTCACAGATTATGTCTGTTTCAAGACGTTATCAGTACAGTGTGATTGGTGACCGGGAAAAAGTAATTGACGGTATGTTTTCTCAGAAGGAAACGTTTGAGATTTCAGCGGATACAAAGGTAGCATATGCCGGCGTACCGGGTGCTTTTGCAGAGATGGCAATGGTGGATTATTTTGGAGAGAATGTGGAAGCGATTAATGTAAAGGAATTTCGTGACGTGGCAAATCTTGTAGCAGAGGGAAAAGCAGATTATGGTGTATTGCCAATTGAAAATTCTTCGGCTGGATTTGTGAATGGTATATATGATTTATTAGACCGTTATCAGTTATCCATTATTGGAGAGCAGAAGGTAAAGGTAAATCAGTGTCTTTTGGGAATTCCGGGAACAGAACTTTCGGATATTAAGACTGTGTTCTCACATCCGCAGGGCTTAATGCAGGCAAGGGAGTACTTAGAGGATAAGGATTGGAAAGAAGTCAGCATGAATAATACTGCTGTCAGCGCCAAGAAAGTACATGATGACGGTGATAAGTCACAAGTGGCAATTGCAAGTGAACGGGCAGCAAAGCTTTATGGTTTGGCAGTGCTCAATCCAATGTTGAATGTTTCAGAAAATAATACCACCCGCTTTGTCATTGTATCCAACAAGAAGGAATATTTAAAGAATGCTAATAAAGTCAGCATTTCTTTTTCTTTACCACATAAGTCTGGAACACTTTATAATATTTTGGCACATTTTATCTTTAATAATGTGAATATGACAAGTATTGAATCCATTCCACTATCAGGAAGACAGTGGGAATATTGTTTCTTTGTGGATTTTGAAGGAAACTTAAGTGATAGTGCAGTAAAAAATGCACTAAAAGGTATTATGGCTGAGACAGAGGAATTTCGGATTCTTGGATGCTTTGTTTCGGAATGATACTACAAGTAAGATAGTTATGTAACAGGAGGTATGCGTGCATGGCAGTGAAAACATTTGCGGCGATTGATGTCGGCTCAACCGATGTGTCCATGAAAATCTTCGAGATTACCTCGAAAAGGGGATATCGGCAGCTTGATTATGTGAGCAATATCATTGAGCTGGGTTCTGATACCTATGCAGATGGCTATGTATCACAGGATTCTATTGAGAAATTATGTGATATATTAATCCGCTTTTCAAAGAAAATGCGGGAGTATGGTGTGGTGGATTATCAGGCTTATGCCACTAGTGCAATCCGTGAAGCAAAGAATAAGATGATGGTACTTGATCTTTTGAAGCTTCGTACCGGTATTGAGGTGCAGATTTTAAGTAATTCTGAACATCGATTTTTGATGTATAAGGGTCTTGCAGTAAATGATGAGAATTTTGAAAAGATAGCAGAAAAAAGTACTGCAATTGTGGATATTGGTGGCGGAAGCATACAGATTTCACTTATGAATAATGGTAAGCTTACAGCGACCCAGAATATTCCGATTGGTGCCCTGCGTGTGAGGGAAAGGTTAAAAACGTTTCATATCGATACCACTCATTTAGAGCGTGTTATGGAAGAGTTTATTGGAAATGAAATTGATACCTTTACGAATCATTATCTGGGCGGAAAAGAGATTAAAAATGTAATTGCCATTGGGGATGAAGTGGAAAATCTAATTCAGATGGTACCGGGGAAAGTGATTGAAAATCATTTGAATGAACAGCAGTTAAATGGGATTATTAAAGAGATTCTTTCCATGAATCCTGCTGATTTAGCTGCGGAATATAAAATGCCATATGAGCGTGCTACATTACTTTTGCCGGCAGCGATGATTTATAGTATTTTCTTACAACGCTCTAAAGCTGATATGATATGGACGCCGAAGGTAGATTTGTGTGATGGAATTATAGTGGATGAGATGCTTCGGACAAAGAATCTGGCGGTTACCCGTGATTTTGACGAGGATATTCGATCAGCAGTTCAGCAGATGGCAAAACGGTATAATTGTAATAAGGGACATAATTTAAATGTTGCAAAGCTTGCATGTCAAATTTTTGATAAGACAAAGAAAATACATGGTCTTGGAGCGAAGGAGCGGATGCAGTTAGAGATTGCAGCTATTCTTCATGATTGTGGTAAATTTATTAATATGAATGGTGCACCGTATAATTCTTATGCCATTATTATGTCAACTGAAATAATGGGACTTTCACATAAGGAGCGGCATGAGGTTGCAAATATTGTGAAGTATAATGCCCTTCCGTTTCCGTATTATGAACAGATGCAGGGAGTGATTGGAGAGTGTAATTATATGACAATTGCAAAGCTTGTGGCAATTTTGAGAATTGCAAATGCGATGGATCGGTCTCATAAACAGAAGGCAAGTGCATACGATATTGTAGTTAAGAATAAACAGCTTGTAATAACAATCGATACTCTGTCAGATTTGGCATTGGAGCGGGGATTGTTTGGTGACAAGGCAGATTTCTTTTTACAGGTATACGGAATCCGTCCGGTATTAAAGCAGAAAAGGAGTATATAGGGTATGAAGGAGAAAAGTAAATATTTAAAGCCGGAATATTTGGAAAATAGAGAACTTTCATGGCTTCAGTTTAACAAGAGAATTCTTGCAGAAGCAAAGGATAAGACATTGCCGTTATTTGAACGAATCAAATTTTTAAGTATTACTGCATCGAATCTTGACGAGTTTTTCATGATTCGTATTGCATCCCTGATTGATATGGTGCATGCAGGCTATAAAAAGCCGGATATTGCAGGAATGACACCACAGCAGCAGCTGGATGAAATCGTGCCGGAGGCAAAGGCGTTTATGGCAGACCAGTATCGGACCCTTAACCGGTCTTTGTTGCCACAGCTTGAAAAGGCAGGTCTTAAGCTGGTGGAACGCCATGAAGATTTGACGGAAGAGCAGGCAAAATATGTAGATGAGTATTTCAGAAGGGATGTTTATCCTGTACTTACTCCTATGGCAGTGGATTCCTCTCGTCCATTTCCTCTGATTCAAAATAAAACTCTTAATATTGGTGCTTTGATTCAGGATAAGAAGAAGGCAGATGTGGTGGATATTGCTACGGTTCAGGTTCCGGGTGTTTTGCCAAGAATTGTACAGATACCTTCTGAGAAAGAGGGAGAAACAGCGATTATTCTGTTAGAAGAAGTAATCGAGCGGAATCTGGATAAATTATTCTTAAATTATAAAATTTTAAGTGCTCATCCATATCGTGTTATGCGAAATGCCGATCTTACAATTGACGAGGATGATGCAGCAGACTTATTAAAGGAAATTGAAAAACAGATTAAAAAGCGTCAGTGGGGAGAAGTTATCCGGTTAGAGGTTGCGGATACTATGGATCGGCGTCTGCAGAAGAAGCTGATGGAGCAGTTGAATGTGGATGAGAATTATCTATATAAGATTAATGGTCCTCTTGACCTTACTTTCTTAATGAAAGCATATGGCATTGATGGATTTGATGAATATAAGAATCCAAAGTTTATACCACAGAAGGTGCCTGGATATGACAGAGAGAAAGGAATTTTTGAACAGATTCGTGAGCATGATATTTTGCTTCATCATCCATATTACGAATTTACGCCGGTTATTGATTTTATTTCCCAGGCTGCAAATGATAAGAATGTATTAGCAATTAAGCAGACACTTTACCGTGTAAGTGGTAATTCTCCGATTGTTGCATCTTTAGCAAGAGCAGCAGAGAATGGAAAACAGGTTACGGTGCTTGTGGAATTAAAGGCACGTTTTGATGAGGAAAATAATATCGGCTGGGCAAAAATGTTAGAGAAGGCTGGATGTCATGTAATCTATGGTTTGGTTGGTCTTAAGACACATTCAAAGATTGCACTGGTAGTTCGTAAGGAAGAGGATGGGATTAAGCGTTATGTCCACCTTGGAACTGGTAACTACAACGATGTGACAGCAAAACTTTATACGGATATGGGACTGCTTACCTGCA
>JAQXLK010000228.1 GCA_029012085.1 Clostridiales bacterium | reverse complement strand
TTCTTTCTTACGACCCTCATTTTTTATACAGCATTTTATGAATACAGTGTACTAATCTTCATTCTCTTCCGAGGTTACATCCCAATCCTCCGATTGGAAGAATTCCTCATTTTCCTCTTCCACTTCATCCGAAAACTCCTCATCATCAACTTCCGTGCTGTCTTCCTCAATATCCTCCTCAGACATCTTAGCAAGAAGCCTTTTTTTTCCGCTTTCTTAGCCTGTTTCTCCCGAATTCGGTCAACTACTTGTTCCAAAAGACTTCTCACCGTCCATGTACGCCGCTTCCAGAGAGTATAAATCCATACTATCAGACTTATAATCGGAAAGACAATCAATACATACCGAATTACCAACAATCGTATCTGCTGCTGTTCAACAACTCTGGCAACATTTTCCCAGTAAGGATAGCCTATACTATTTGTTCTCATACTTTGATATTTGCTTCCTGCCAATTTACCAAAAAGAACCATTCTTTCAAAACGATTACTATTTTCAATCACTTCACAACTATCGAAATTAAGTGGATTTTTCTCTGCATTCTTTAACGCTTCTGTATCTTCCATCTCATTTTGTCCACATGCTGATTTTAATGCATAAAAAGCATAATTGCTAATAGGGTTTGGCATAACCGCCTCATAACAGGTTATCTTTAATGTATCACTCTGTGCCTTTAACAGATCATAATCCATATAGATTCGGTTTCCCGTACCATAAGCTGTCTTATATAGTGTATCTTCTTCAACTGCTACAACTCCCGATACAACGAAAATCTGATTTCCCATCCATATCTGCATTCCAACAATATCATTTGAACCAAAAAGTGCCCATGCCAGATTCTCGTCTAGTATAACTCTGTCATGATTCAAATCCTCACCGGAAATGTAACTACCTGATAACAAACGCATTGGATGAAACAAGAAAAAATCATTTCCTACACCGGTTGCTGTAACAGACAAGGTATTGCCGTCTTTTCGAATCTCTGCCTGACATTCACCACTATATGCATCAATCAACGGTCTTCCGGAAGCGTTTTTTTCCAAAAGGGAATCTTCAGATAATTTCTGCATCAAAGAATTTCGAATTCCCTTTACCTCATCAGCCTGCACATTTCTATCCGGCGAGAAAAAAGCACTAACCTGGGCATAAGATTCTCCTTTGTTCACCCAGCGTTTTGCTGCCTGCTGGGAATATAATCCACTTGTTCCGTGCTTTGCAACAAGCATCAACACCAGACACGAAAGAAGAAGTGCAGCATTTATCCCTAAAAGAATCCATTGCTTACGACTTAATTCTAAATTAAGCTTCTTCATACTTATCTCCTATCCTTTATTCTGCCAATCGAACCTGCATACCATTCTCTAATGGTTTTGATGAAGTCGTTACTACATTATCATACTCATATACGCCACCGGTTACACCGGAAGAGGTATCATCAGATGCCTGAACTTCTACATCCGCCCGTTTTACCTTATAACGGTTTCCAAGCGGAGTTCCCTTTACTGTTACCACTAACACAAACTTACCTTTGCTGTCTTCCCGGATTGCATTATTCGGAACCACTGCATCATAACGGTTGCTCTTTTCTCCAGCAGATAGTACCAGTGTTTCACCCGGATTTACATTTCCCTTCACCTCAAAGGTGACAACCATATTCTGATTTGGATTGTCCGGTGACGCCTTAATGCTCTTCACACTTGCCTCTAAGTCTTCATCCCAGACATTTTCCACGGTTGCCTCATCTCCGGTACGAATCAGCTTTGCCTGTGCCTTTGTCACAGTAACCTTCACAATGTACCCACTTTCTGACAATTGAATCTTTGCAAGCGGAGCATCTGCCGTAACACTGTCACCTTCCTTACAGGTAATCTCAGATACAACACCATCCTCTTTTGCCTTTACTTCCCTGATGTCATCGCTTGCTTTCATTTTTTCAATCTTTTCTTTTTGTTTTTCAATTTTTTCCTGAGCATCCTGATTATCAAGTGCCTCTCCCTGCTGTGTCAAAGAATCTTCTTCTTTCCTTTTCTTTAAAGCTCTAAGCTGCGTTTCGTAATCCTTTCGGCAGGCTGCCACATCATCCTTCGCCTGCTCCAATGTTAACTTACCACTTAGTTCGGTCACCTTTGCCTCTTTCTCTTCCTGTGAGGTCTTAAGATCAGAAAGTGCTTTGTTTGCCGTCTTCAAATCATCACTCAGCTGCTTATATGTAGCACTGGTTGTCTTCAGTGTCTCTGCATTCTGCTTTGCCAGTTTTAAATCAGCCTCTTTAGCACTGATTTCTAACTCTGTATCACGAATTAATCGTGAATAGGAAGTCGTTTCCCCACCTTCGGCCTCTGCCATTTGTAAATCTTCTTTATGATCCGCTAACTCTCTCTTTAGCTTTTCCAAGTTTTCGGTAAGATCATCCACCGTTTTCTTTGCTTCCTCATAGTCACCAACCTGTCCATAGGCATCTACTTTTTCCTGAAGGTCATCTACCTTTTTCTGCTGAGCGGCAATATCCTTTTTAATCTGTTCCGCTTCCTTTTTAGCAGCTTTTAATTTCTTATCTGTTTTTTTAGCTTCCTCCAGGGCATCCACTGCCTTTTTCAGTTTCGCCTTTGCCTCTTTAATTGCCTCATTGTCATCGGTATAATCCGGTGCCATTTTTAGCAGAGACTTTGCATAATTCAGCTCCATATCATTTAAAGTATCTTCTTCCGTACTAAGTTCTGTATTTTCCCCTTCCTCAAAAGTAAATAATACATCCCCGGCTTTTACCTCATCACCCTGCTCAACCTTTACTTCTTTGATTACTCTCGCACCACTGACCATAACCTCGTAGTCAGAGTTCATTTCCACGGTTCCCTGTCCACGTACCTTATTCGAAACCGTTCCTGTTGTTACCGGCTCCGTTGATACCTCCGGCAGGGAGTAATTCATAATTGTATTTGAAAAAAATGTAAGCACCAGCAGCAACACTAAAAAGATTGCAGCCACCTTTTTTACAATCTGTTTTCTCTTTGATTCTGTTTCTTTTTCCATCGTTAACCTCCTATCCCTTCACGCTTCCTGAGTAGGAAATACCATCTACCAGGTATTCCTCGCCATAAAGGAAAATCAATATTGTCGGAACCATATAAATGGTTGCCACTGCAAATGCAAGTCCAACCTCACCAGTGTTAATCTGTGACAGGAATACGGACAAAGGATGTTTGTCTGCATCCGAAAGCATAATAAGCGGCTGTTCCACCATGTTCCAATAGTCGATAAACACCAGAATCGCCACAGAAGCAATGGACCCCTTACACAAAGGAATACATACCTTCGTAAAAATCTGCCATTCATTTGCTCCGTCAAGCTTCGCTGCCTCTATCAGTGAGCTCGGTATTCGTCTCATAAACTTTGTTAACAGATATACACTAAAAGGGGCAAAAATACCGGGTAAAATAATGGACCACCTTGTATCTAATGTATTCATCCAGTCTGCCACCAGGTAATTTGGTACCAGTGTAACCTGATACGGCATCAGCATAAGCGCTACATACAGGAAGAATATTATCTCCTTTAATCTGCCCCGAAACCGCATGAAGCTATAGGATGCTCCGAGCGCAATCAATATCTGAAAAATAACAATGGGAACCGTAAGAATCACGGAATTCCAAAACTTTAACAAATATTCCGGACTCTTAAGCAGCACCGTAGTATACTGTGAAAAATCCACCATATCCGGGATAAACTTTAAGTTCACCTTCTCTGCCACATAATCCGTATTTCGTTCCCCATACGCAGTTTCTTTATACTGGTTAAAGATTACGCCATAATTTGTATTAATCTCCGATGATTCCATAAAAGAATTCGCAATTGTTAAAATCGTCGGCAGCAAAAAGGATACTGCAAAGACAAATGCCACAAAGGTCAGCAGAATCTTTTTGAAAATACTCTTCTTTTTGTTCATCAGCCTTCCACATCCTTTCCAAATTTGTCCTCTGCAATAAACAGCAATGCAATAACTGCCGCCATCACTAATGCCATAATAATTGCTGCTGCTGACAGTTTCTGATAATCTAATGACTGGAATGTATTATTCATAAAATGCTGCAGCATATATAGTGTATCATACGGATAACTTCCTGTTAACAGATATACCTCGCGAAATACCTTAAAGGAGTTAATCAACGATAAAATCGCAACAAATAATATGGTTGACGACAAATATCGAAGTTTGATATACCAGAATTTCTGAAATTCCGAAGCACTTTCCAAAGTTGCAACTTCCAACACATCCTTTGGAATCGCATTCAACGCTGCCATAAACAAAATCATATTATATCCAAGATTTTTCCATAAAAATAATATTACAATCACAATCTGGCTATAAGATGACTTAAACCAGTCAATTGGTGTTGCTCCTAAATGTCCAATAAATTCATTGATTGCACCATGATAGTCAAACAACACCTGCCAGATGAGCACAATGGAAGCAACCGGAACCATCATCGGACTTAGAAAAAAGGTTCGAAACTGGCTTCGCATTGGAATGTTTTGCTCTAACAGCATTGCCATAGCTAAAGAAAGAACCACCGCTAACGGAACCGCAACCAGAGAAAACGTTGCCGTATTCTTTGCCGCCTGCAAAAATGCAGAATTATGAAACAGATTCATAAAATTATCAAAAAACACAAATTCATGGTTAATCGGATTATCTACCAGCGAATAGTAGATAATTACAAAAAATGGAACAATAAAAAATGCCATTACACCAATCAGACTCGGTAACAGGAATAAGAGCTCCTGCTTACGCTCTTTTTTTGTTTTCTTCGGCTTTTTGTATTGTAGCTTTTCTTCACCCGAAGCATTCGGTATCTTTCCCTGTTCCTTTTCCTTCTTTACTGTCCCTTCCTTTTTTTCACTTTGAACAGCTTCCTTATTATTCTCATTATTATTCTCTTTTTCTTCTATCGTGCTGCCTTCTACAGTATTTTCCTGCTCCTGCAGCTTCTTCTCGTTCTTCGGCACGTCTTCTGCCTCCTAAAATCACAATATAGGCTGTCGCAAAATATGCAGTTTAATAGCCTGTATACTTTTCCTGCGGCAGCCTTTTCTTCCAAACTCACTTCACAGAGTCTTAATGCAGGAGTATTTCCCCTGTATCATTAATTAACGATTCTCATTTACATAGGTCTTAACACGGTTCTGAATAATGTCAGCAGTCTCGTCTACATTCTTATCACCAGAGAAATATGCCTTACTCTCTTCAAGGATAATATCAAGAATCTCCTGATTCCAACCGCCAACCTTCTTGGTACTATTAATTAAATCCATATACATGTCAACCTCTTCCTGGGTGGACGGTTTAATCTTAACTTCTAAATCATCCCATCCCCACGAAGAATCTTCCGGCTCATGTTCATTACCATACTCATCTTTAAACTTCTTCGTTGCCATTGCAATTTTATTCTTTAATTCCAGTGCATCTTTTCGGGTAGGTGTACCCTGCATATTCCCGCTACTTACCTGTTTTCCCTGATAATCTTTTGTCATAAAGGTTCGGATAAATTCCCATGCACCTTCCTTAACCTCTGACTTAGAATAAATTCCCATATTCGAATTGAAAGTAAAATAAGAACCTTCCTTCTCTGCGTTCGGATATCCAATAAAAGTCATGCCATCCTTAAACATCGCCTTGTATAACTGAATTTCACCCAAACCGATACTGCCCTCATTAAATAAAACCTTACCTTCCTGAATCAATGTCGGTAGACTTGGATTATCTTCACTATATTCCTGTTCCTCATTGGTTCCACGATTACACATCTCCAAAATATCCTTGAAATCCTGACTATCAAAGCTGCACTCACCAGTTGTCCAGTCTACAAAACCTGTTAAGCTTCCCGCAAAGCTATATAGCATTTCCGACTTGTTCTCTGAATAAAATGGTCTGACACCATTCCCTTTTTCATCTAACAGTTTCTTTAAATCGTCAAAGGTCCATCCCATTTCTGTTCCTACATCCTTTGTTGAAGCAATCAATGTACTAACATTAAAGTTGGGTACTACATAATAATATTTACCATCAACCTTCATTGCCTCCCTCACAGAATCTATTATCTCATCCGGATTCACCTCATCATCCTTCTCGAAATAAGGGGTCAAATCCTCCAAAATACCCTTTGCAACATACTGTTCTGCAGGCAAATTACTCAAACAGATAATATCCGCTATGTTACCTGCTATAATATCTGCATTCATCTTAGTCTCTGGATCTTCCTCATTCGAATAATCCTTTATTTCAATCTGGTACTTATCATTGTTCTTATTAAATTCCATGGCAGCCTTCTTAATCTCATCATCCACCCACATCATTGCCATTGTAATGCTCTGCTTATCTTTTATTGTAGATGGATCCACTTTGCTGTAAACAATCAGCTTATTGCCATTTTCATCATATGTGTTAGATATAAACTTTCCTTCTGTATATGGCATCATACCATATGTATTCTCTGAGCTGATATTGGATGCCATATAATCCATAATTTTCTGTTCCTTTTTATCCGCAAATGTATATCCAAAAATTCCGGAATCGTTCTTATAATATAAATCATATTCACCGGAACCGGTCATTAACGAATCACTGCCACTAAAATATTGAATACTGAGGTTATATTTTTCTCCCCACTTCTTTCCTTCTATATCTGCAACCTGAACACAAGCTCCTTCTTCTCCACTATATCCCACAACAATCTGTCCATCCTTTGTGGCAACGGCACCTTCAAGCCATACATCTTTTTCAGCCTTTAATTCACACACTTTTTTTCCGGCAGCATCTAATACAAGAAGCTGTGACTCTAATACAAAGACAAAATTTCCTTTTTTATCCATCACGACTTTATTAAAATAGCCATCCTGACCAAGATTTAATGTCTTTGTAATGTCTTCTTTGGAAATCTCCTTGCCACTTTCATCTGCCTGAACAATAAAATAGCTGGATGTTCCTTTCTTCTCATCATAACTGCTGTTTATGAAAGTAAATGTTCCGTCCTCACCCACAAACATCTGATTCATATATTCATTCTCTGCCTTTTCAGGAAGTGTAATCTCTTTCAAATCACTACCATCTAAATTAGCAGAATACATACGCTCCACTGAAGTTCCTTCCGGCATCTCTATATCTTCCTCTGCCACATCTCCAGCATCTGTTTCATCTCCTGTACCATCTTTGCCCTCCGATTCTTCTACTGTCTCCTCTTCAGATGTTTCTTCTTCAGATGTTTCTTTTTCATCTTCTTCGGAAGATGTATCTTCACTAGTACTCTCCTCGTCCTCTACCCCGGTTGTCTCTTCACTCGTCTCTTCTTTAGATTCAGAGTCGTCTGTTTCCTTATATTTTTCTGCATCCGCTCCATCTTTCGAAGCACCTTCCTCTTCAATCCATTCATAGGTGCTGATATACATCTTTTCACCCTGAATATATATGGTACTAAGGTCTCCCTCTATGCCTTTTAAGTTTAATTCCTCTCCGGCATATACCATGTCCTTCGTATTCTCACTTTCTTTTCCATCATCCTTCTTTTTTCCATCGCCTGATTTACCACCACAACCCGCCATGGAGACTACCATAGTCGCCGCAAGCATGAACGCGGCTGATTTCTTTAAAATTCCTTTTCGCATACCTTAATCCTCTCTAAATATTATTTGATTCTTGATTATAAAATGCAGTTTATACTTTTTCTACATATTGTTATTGCAGAAACTCCACATACTCTACATTGTATTAATCAATCTTTGCTTAACTCATGCATACTATATCACATGAAATATTAATACGCTATACCTTCCCTTATTTCTTAAGAAAATTATCAGATTTTTGTAATGATTTATGTGAAATCTTTCAACGCCTCAACCAAAAAAGACTATATACCAGCTAACAATAGCCAATATACAGTCTTTCTTAATATAATTACACTATTATTTAATCTCCTTAATCCAGCCTTCCGGTGCCTCAAGACGTCCCATCTGAATTCCTGTCAAAGTATCATATAACTTCTTGGTTACCGGTCCCATCTCATCCATTCCACTAGGGAAACAGATTTCTTTACCATGGTCATTAATCTTACCAACCGGTGAAATAACAGCAGCTGTTCCACAAAGACCACACTCTGCAAAATCCTTTACCTCATCAAACAATACTTCTCTATGCTCTACTTCCATACCTAGATACTTCTCTGCAACAATCATCAGAGAACGACGGGTAATAGAAGGTAAAATGCTGTCTGACTTCGGAGTTACAAGCTTGCCATCCTTGGTAACAAAGATGAAGTTCGCTCCACCGGTCTCTTCTACCTTTGTACGGGTTGCAGCATCCAAATACATATTCTCGGAAAATCCCTGATTGTGGGCATCCACAATTGCATGAAGACTCATTGCATAGTTAAGTCCTGCCTTAATGTGGCCTGTTCCATGCGGTGCTGCACGATCAAAATCACTAACACGGATAATAATCGGTTTTGCGCCACCTTTGAAATAAGGACCTACAGGAGTTACAAAGATACGAAACTGATACTCATCTGCTGGCTTTACACCAATAACCGGGTTACTACCGAACATATATGGTCTGATGTAAAGAGTTGCCCCAGAACCATAAGGTGGAACATAATCAATATTCGCCTTAACAACCTTTTCTACAGCCTCTACAAACTTATCCTCTGGAAAGACCGGCATCTCTAATCTCTTACAGGTGTCTGCCATTCTCTGTGCGTTCAAATCCGGGCGGAAACAAACAACACGTCCATCTTCAGTTGTATATGCCTTAAGACCCTCGAAACAAGTCTGTGCATACTGCAACACGCCGGCACACTCACTGATAGTAACGGTTGAATCAGAGGTTAACGTACCCTCATCCCACTTTCCATCCTTATAATTTGATACAAATCTCTGTTCTGTTTCAATATAGCCAAACCCAAGATTGGCCCAATCGATGTTCTTACCCATCTCTAAAAACTTCCTTTCCTCGGCTGTTTCACAACAAGCTTGTTATTCCCTCATCTGTTGTATTGCCTTTTAACATGCTTCATGTCTTTCATCAGTTTACCACTGACCTATCATTTATGCAAGAATAAATGTTGTAATCTATTCAACATTAAAATGACTTTATTTCATGTCTAAAGTGCCTTTATTCTCTTTACAGCCTCCAATGTATTCTCATAAGTTCCAAATGCTGTCAGTCTAAAGTATCCTTCACCGCTTGGTCCAAATCCGGAACCAGGAGTACCAACAATATTTGCATTCTCTAATAAATAATCAAAGAAATCCCATGAACTCATTCCTTCTATTGTCTTTAACCAGATGTATGGAGCATTTACACCACCGGAAACAGTAAATCCTGCCTCTGCCAAGCCTTCTTTAATAATCTTTGCATTATTCATATAATAAGCAATCTGCTCAGCCGTCTGTTTCTTACCTTCTTCGCTGTAAACTGCCTCACCGGCACGCTGGATAATATATGGTGCTCCATTAAACTTGGTTCCGTGACGTCTTGCCCAAAGTGCATTCAAAGATGTTCCATCACTTGCTTTCAAATCCTTTGGCACAACAGCATATCCAAGACGGGTTCCTGTAAATCCCGCATTTTTAGAAAAACTTTTTAACTCAATCGCACAGGTTTTTGCACCATCACACTCATAAATAGTATGTGGTACATCATCCTCACTGATATACGCCTCATAAGCTGCATCATAAATGATAACAGCGCCCACTTTGTTCGCATAATCAACCCACTCCTGAAGCTGATCCTTCTTAATGGTTGCACCGGTTGGATTATTGGGGAAACAAAGATAAATAATATCCGGTGTCTCCTTCGGAATCTCAGGTGCAAAATTATTATCTGCTTTACACGGCATATAAATTACATCACTCCAAAGTTCCGTATTCGGATCATAAGTTCCCGTACGACCTGCCATTACATTCGTATCTACATAAACAGGATAAACCGGATCACAGACAGCAATCTTATTATCTACTGAGAAAATCTCCTGAATATTACCGGAATCACATTTTGCACCATCACTTACAAAAATCTCATCAATGGCAATATCTGCTCCACGAGCCGCATAGTCATTCTTTGCAATGGCACTTCTAAGAAATTCATATCCCAAATCCGGTGCATAACCTTTAAAGGTTTCCTTTACTGCCATTTCATCCACAGCCTTATGCAGGCTGTCAATAATAGCCGGAGCAAGTGGCTGTGTTACATCGCCAATTCCCAATGAAATAACTTCTTTATCCGGATTTGCCTCCTTATATGCCTTTACTTTTTTGCCGATTGTAGAAAACAAATAACTTCCCGGCAACTTCAAATAATTATCATTTACTTTAAACATAATGTCCTCCTTCTCCTTCTATTATTAATAGAAAGAATCCTTTTATTCCATATTGCATTCTCATTACAAAAATAGCATGATACGCAATATAATTCTCATTCTTTTTTAGAGATTGATTTCCCCATCAAATACTACTTTGGCCGGTCCTGTCATATATACAAGGTTTTCGTCTTTATCCCAGCGCACTTTCAAATCACCACCTAGCAAATGCAGGGTGATTTCATCCTCCGTCAGTCCATTCAAAATACAGGCCACTGTAGATGCACAAGCGCCTGTTCCACAAGCTAAGGTCTTTCCTGAGCCTCTTTCCCATACACGCATATTAACTGTTTTTCTATCCAATACTTCAATAAACTCTGCATTTACACGATTTGGAAATACCTCATGCTTTTCAAACTCAGGTCCCACCTTTTCTAATGGAAATGCTGCTGTATCTTCCACAAATACAATACAGTGAGGATTCCCCATAGACACACATGTCATCTCGTAGTTCACACCAGCCACCTCAATTGGCTCCCTTACTAAAATATCTTTATCCGATTTCACAGGAATATTCGCTGGCACAAGTTCCGGTGCACCCATATTCACTGTCACCATAACCACTTTGCCATTTTCCACCTGCAAATCGAGATACTTAATTCCCGCAAGAGTTTCAACTGAAATGCTAGTCTTATCCGTCAGACCATAATCATAAACATATTTTGCCACACAACGAATTCCATTACCACACATCTCTGATTGCGAACCATCTGCATTATACATTTCCATACAAAAGTCAGCCACCTCAGACGGCTTAATCAAAATCAGTCCATCTGAACCAATACCAAAATGCCGGTCACTTACTTTAATGGATACCTCTGATGGATTCTCCACCGTTTCATTAAAACAATTTACGTATACATAGTCATTTCCAAGACCTTCCATTTTTGTGAATTTCATAGTCACACTCCTTCCATTGGAATTATGCACATATTATATAACAATACATACTTTTAAAATATCTTTAATACCATCTGAGCCGTTTCCACCATACTTGTTCCATTATCCATACTTTTTTTCTGCAGATACTTATGTGCTTCATCTTCTGTCATTCCCTTTCTCTCTATTAATATCTGCTTCGCACCTATAATACACTGCTTATCGGCTTCCGTTCGTACTGCCGGCTTCGATTTTTTCTTTTTCTTTTGATAATACAGCTTGTCGTATATCTGATTTACTGTATGAATCAAATCTGCTGCCTTTATAGGCATAGAAAGGTAAAAAAGATTCTCATCATTACATTCTATCTCATATCGCTTAGATGCTACCAAGAGCATATCAAATGTATCAGGCAAATATTCCAGCAATTCGCTATACATCATGTCTACCATTTTATATCCGCTCACAACAACACCATAATCTAAGTCATCCGTTAAATTCATAACCTGTGCTCCGGTAGAACATGCTGCAATTACATCTATGCCATTTCTTACCAATAAATTTTTAATACTTTTGGCCTCCTCCAGCTTAGGAAATACCACGATTACACTAATCATTTTCTTTCTCCTCGCTCTCTCTGGTCAATGCCAAAACATTAAATCTTGTATAAGTATTCTTCAATCTCCCATGCTGTTACCTGTTCTCTAAAACGATTCCACTCTCCTCGTTTTGCCTCCAAATACTTCTTATGAACATGTTCCCCAAGCACATTTTTCATAAATTCATCATCCTCGAAGTAATGACATGCCTTACTCAGGTTAGATGGAATTGCCTCCACACCTGCTGCTTCAAGCTCTTCCTTGCTCATTTCATAAATGTTTCCTTCTATCTCCTTTGGCACATCTAAATTCCGTTTAATACCATCTAACCCTGCAGCTAAACAAACTGCAAACAGCAGATATGGATTTGCCGCCGGGTCTGGAGAACGGAACTCAACTCTCATATTTGTTCCTCTTGCAGATGGAATCCGGATTAACGGACTTCTGTTTTTTTCCGACCATGCTATATAAACCGGCGCCTCAAATCCCGGTAATAATCTCTTATACGAATTCACAATCGGATTGGCAATCAGAGTCATTGCCTTTGCATGCTCCATAATTCCTGCAATAAACTGATATGCCTCCTTACTAACACCATTTGGAGCACTATGGTCATTGAAAATGTTCACGCCATCTTTTTCTAAGGACATATTGATATGTAGCCCCGAACCACATACTCCATACACCGGTTTCGGCATAAAGCTTGCAAACAGTCCATGACGCTTTGCAATGGTCTTTACCACCAGCTTAAATGTCATCATATTATCTGCAGCCTTTAATGCATTTGCATACTTAAAATCAATCTCATGCTGGGCTGGCGCAACTTCATGATGAGATGCTTCAATCTCAAAGCCCATTTCCTCTAAATTCAAAATAATATCACGTCTCGCATTTTCACCCAAATCAAGTGGAGAAATATCAAAATATCCAGCCTTTTCATGACTTATAGTAGTAGGTCTGCCCTCATCATCCGTATGGAACAAGAAAAATTCACATTCCGGACCAACATTAAAACGATATCCCATATCGGCTGCTTCTTTTAAAACTTTTTTCAATATGTACCGTGGGTCTCCCTCAAACGGTGTCCCATTTGGCCGATAAACATCACAAATCATTCTGGCTACCTTACCATGCTGCGGCCGCCATGGAAAAATTTCAAAAGTATCCAAATCCGGATATAAATACATATCAGACTCATCAATTCTTACAAATCCCTCTATAGATGAACCATCAAACATGCATTTATTATCTAATGCCTTTTCCAACTGACTTGCCGTAATTGCAACATTTTTTAACGTTCCAAACATATCAGTAAATTGAAGTCGAATAAATTCGATATCTTCTTCTTCCACAATCCGCATAATATCTTGCTTTGTATACCTACTCATAATTGTTCTCTCCTTACTATTATACGTAATCTATAACTGCTACTATATACCTGCCATATTTTACATTATTTTCATGTTATCTCACTTCGAATATTTTGTCAATTTATTTCTCCCTCTATCTTAAAAAAGTAAAAAAGTGGCAAAAACTCTTGTCTATATCAAGAATCTCCACCACTTTGCGTATTAATGAAGCTCCCCATGGGACTCGAACCCACGACCTACGCATTACGAATGCGTTGCTCTACCAACTGAGCCAGGGAAGCAAAATATTATTTTATTCTTCAAGCATAATAACTCTATTGTCTTTGTAGGAGATACCAAACTGAAATCTATCATTCCAATTTGGTATCTTTCCCACATAATAACAGTCACCCTATATCGTACAGTGACAATCATTTATATGCATATATTAGTCTACTACGTAAGGCATTAATGCAATATGACGTGCTCTCTTAATCGCAACAGTTAAAGCTCTCTGATGCTTTGCACAGTTACCGGTAATTCTTCTAGGAAGAATCTTACCTCTCTCAGAAATGTATCTCTTTAACTTATTCACATCTTTGTAATCGATTAAGTTATTCTCATCTGAACAGAAAACACATACTTTCTTTCTTCTACGGATGTTTCTTCTCTTCATTGGAGCATCGCCACGATCTGGCTTATCTGTTTTATTATATGCCATTTTATTTCCCTCCTATTTTACTGGAATGGGAGCTCATCCTCGATGCCTTCTGGTATACTCATAAATCCATCACCACTAGCAGCACTAGGAGTTGGACGACTACTACCACCTGAAAAATCTGCACCGCCTGCAGAAGCAGCATTCTTGCTCTCTGCAAATTCCTGATCCTCAACTACAACCTCTGTTGTATATACTTTAACACCATCTTTATTTGTATATCTACCGGTCTGAATTCTTCCAGTTATACAAATCTTAGTGCCCTGATTCAAATACTTCTCGGCAAACTCAGCACTACGACCAAAAGCGACACAAGAAATAAAATCTGCACTTTGGTCACTATTCTTTTGAAACCTTCTATCAACTGCCAAAGTATATCTAGCAATCGCTAATGCACTCTCACCTTGCGAATAGCGAACTTCCGGATCTCTTGTTAAGCGTCCCATCAAAATTACTTTATTCATATTTGGATTCCTCCTATTCGTTATGCGTCCTGTCTAACGCATAGGTATCTGATGACTGGCTCCATAATACGAACTTGAGCTTCTACCTGTGCAGGAACATCAGATTCCGCATCGAATTGGATGAAGTAGTAAAATCCTTCTTTCATCTTCTGGATCTCGTAAGCAAGTCTCTTCTTACCAGCATCCTCAACGTTAGTAACAGTACCGCCAAATTTAGCAATTAACTCTTTTGCCTTCTCAACAGCTTCTGTTCTAGCATCGTCTTCGATTTTTGCACTGACAATTAACGCTAATTCATACTTGTTCATGTCTTATGCACCTCCTTTTGGTCTCTGGCTCTTCTATATTACAAGAAGAACAAGGAAAAATGTGTTATACATCACAGAAAAATATACTATCATATTCTCTCGTACAAATCAAGTGTTTTTTTCATTTCTTCCTATATATATTAGCTATATATTAGATGAATCCTTTAAAATTCTTTTCAACTAATTTTCGCGCTACCATTACCTGATGGGCACAACCTCTACACTTTAAACGGAAATCTGCACCAACCCGAATAATTTCCCATTCATTTGTCCCACACGGATGTTGTTTCTTTAGTTTAATAACTTGCCCTATTTCAAAATCCACCAAAATCTCCCCTTTAGTCTTTTCCTATATCAAAAAAGAACTATTACACGAACTGCAATAATTCTTTAACATAAACAAAAAGTGCCCAGAGCCGGAATCGAACCAGCGACACGAGGATTTTCAGTCCTCTGCTCTACCAACTGCTAGGGCAGACCTCATATCATTCGATTGCTACTAGACATATAATTAACATTCGTAAAACTCTATTGAGTTCTGTTCGTAGGATTTACTTACGAACGTGTTTTATTCTAGCATAGGATTGTCTATATGTCAACCCCTAAAATTATGTTGTTTCTACTTTAAGATAATCAATAATAAAGTCACATCTCCTATTTGCAAAAGATGAACCATAATAACAGTTAATATAACTGCTTGTTGGATTACCTGCATGAAATACAGATAACATATCTCTACATAATTCTTGTGTTAATGCACTTATACTTGTTTTTGTAGTCCATACTACTGCACTCTTAAAGCCATCACCATGTATAATTCTTGACGGATAATCACTACTTGAACCTTTTAGTCCTGCATAAGTTACTGCTCTCCAATCAAGCATCATAATATTACATGGTGTATTAACTATTGTTGCTCCACCATGAGTAGTACCACTTGAAACAGCAGGTAAATCCATTGAGAAAACTTTCCTATATATAGTACGTCCATCAATCCATGTACCAATAGCAATTTCTTCTGTACTATATACTTCTCCACTACCACCAGACGAACCACCACTAGATGAACCACCAGAATTAGCGACTAAAGTATTAACCTCTGTCTTACTATATGTTTCATCTTTGGTGTAGTAATTTGATAGGTCAGTTGTAGATATACTGTTAATTGCAGTAGACACATATTCCTCTGTTGCGTAACCAGTCAAATCAGTTGTAGGTATATTAGATATTGCATTGTCAACATATTCAGTTGTAGCATAGCCATCTAATGATGGTATCTCTGTTTTAAGTGCATAAGCAGATAAATCTATACTGTTAATTGCGTCTGTGAGTTCTTCTTTAGTGGCATAAGAAGATAGGTCTATGTTAATGTCTAAAACGTCTAATTTGGCTTGTAATTCGCTTTTAGTGACATAATCAGATAAATCTATATCACCAGTAGCAATACCATCTATATACGCTTTCAGTTCTTCTATAAGATGGTCTGTACCTCTCTTATCAAGGAACTGTTCATTATAATCAGTTACTACCATATTACACCCCCTATTTATTTATCATAGCATCAATATCTGCATTTGAGATAGTTCTAGTAGTTGATACATAAGGTCTGCTTGTTACTGGCTCTCTTGTGTACATCAATGAGAAACAAGAATAATCTTCTTCTGGTTCTGGAATAGCAAGTAATTTATCCTTTACCTGTTGTATTCTTGCTTCTAAGAACTGATATGCTTGTCCTATATCACTAAATTCGGTGCTGATACCAGTCATAAGGTCAATATCGTTTGTAACTGCTTCTAATACATCAATTACAGTGTATAGCAACTGTTTCTGCATTGTAGGTTTATTATATTCATCTGTTGGAGTTAAATCGTTCTCCACGAGGAACTGTATATATTGCTCGTCTGAAAAGTATTCTTGATTGGATAATTCCATTTTTAATCTCTGTAATACTTGCATATTGTTCTCCTTTCTATATATAAGTGGGATTTCCCAACTATTTGTGCAATAAAAAAGGTAGGTCTGATTTGACCCACCCTTTAGTGTATTTATTTTTCAGTATACCAACCATAGTGTCCAGTTTGTGAAGTTCCATCAGTATATATAATAGTAACTTCTTTTATGTCAATTCTAGCACAATTATCGTTATATCCTATAATATCATTAAATTTCGCTGATTTTCCACTTGCAATCGGACCCACAACCTCAACAGAAACACTGTATTTATCGGTAATTTCATCTTGTATTTTATCCCCAACAGCATTTCTAAGTTCCACATCAAACCTAATATATTTTATCTCTTTTCCAGAATTATTTTTTGCTCTAAAATCTAATTTTATACCACCTGCTGAATTTACGCTAAAAGAAAATTCACTACCAAGTTTCTTTCTCATATCCACTTGATGGTCTGTACAATAATCGCTCCCATATCCTTTTTGATTATAGCATCCACTTTCTGCACAAGTATGGTCATAACAATATTCACCACCATCTACCTTATAATTATCACAACCCGAATATGTACAAGTATGGTCTTTTTGGTGACTATAACAATACTTATCACGTTTTGATTTTGAAAGATTACATCCTTCTTCTTTACAAGTATGTTCTGAACAATATTTACTACCTTCTTGTTTTAAATTATCACAATTACTAAATTCGCATTTTTTTGCACTCTCCGATACTGCAACTGCAATAATAATAACCAAAATCACTGCCACTATACCAAATATACCGTATATTGTCTTTTTGTCCATTGATTGAGTAGGTGTTTCTGATTTGTTATTTGAAGAAGATGTATCATTATCAATATTAACATCTTTTTCTTCTGTGACTATATTTTCTTCTTGAATTGTATTCTCAATAATCTCAACCTTAGTCCCACACTTTAGACAAAAAACACTATCGTCTGGTATTTCATTTCCACATTTTCTGCAAAACATATTATACCCCCTAATCTATATTAACCCAAACTTCTGATTCTTCAATTCCTGTAAGTGCAGGCGAAACTGTCATTACCGATTTTTCATCATTAAACTTAATGGTAAATGTTTCCCAATCATCTCCATATCGTAATGCCTTAATTTTATTGCCACTAATAACTTTATAATCATAAGTTGCAATAGTAGTATCCATCCACGCATAACCAGTTTCTAATCGGTATTCCACTTCGTTATCAGAAAAATCTAATATACATAAAATAGATGAACTGCCTTCTCCTTCAACTTTATACCAATCACGCATCAACTCATTTTTGAGTTTTGATGCTTGTACAAAATTAACAGCAAATAGAATTACTAACACTGATACTATACCAATTACACCAACTGTAACCTTCTTCTTATTTTGTTTGAAAAAATTGGGCTTGTTTTCTATTTTAGGTGCTTCAATTTCAATCTTCGTTCCACATTTAATGCAAAATGATGAGTCATTAGGTAACTTTTCTCCACAATTAGGACATACCTTTTCTGTCATTTCTCCCATAATACCACTCCTTCTCATAAGAATTTACAGATATTATAGCATATATTGGTGGAATAGTCACTTATTTTTTGGTCTGTGGGGATTTTTTGAATTAAGGAAAAAAATTTTTTTTGTAAAGGGGTAACGCAAAAAGTTCACAAAATGTTTACAAATAATTGTGTACACAATTCACACTATTGTACGCACATTTCACACAATTATCATTCGTCATATTGCATAAAATAGCACCTATTATTGCCCTTATTTTCTCCCTTTTGACGAATATATACCCACTGTTATGTTTGTGCATATTGTATAATGGTCTGATATAAGCCATTTTTGCGTCCAATTACCCCTAAAATCACCCCCAAACTGGCTATTTTGGCTCAAAATCGTTCGTAAGATTAGTAGTCCTACGAAAATATAGGCATGAAATCACGATTTTATCGGTATATTTACCTCATATAAGTTGCAAAAATGTGAGAAATACAACTTGCCCCAGATACACCACATCAGAACATACTGTAATAGTAAAGTATTATGGTATGTTATAATACTGAATTGTGTCTAATCGGCTTACAATTTAATATATTGTATGGTATTGTATGCACAATTTAGATATTTACTATATCTTGTGGTTGGAATGTATGCAAAACACTATATATTGTGGCTCATTTTCACTTTAGCATAGTAAAGTGATAGAGCATAAATGCTACAATTCTGTTACATTTGTTACAAAATTGTTACAGAAGGCGATTATTTTCATTGCTACACTTCACCAAACTAAAGCAAATATACTTCTACCACTTAATACTTATCCACAAGTTATCCACATAGTTATCCACATTATTGTGGATTATCCTTGTTTTCCTTATCTTTTAGAGTTTCCGAATTATTCGGTGACTCTACATTCTCACCCTGTAAACGCTTCTTTTCAACATCTACATCAGTGATATACTCGGTCTTTTCCATAATTGTTTCCCTTGAAATTGCACCCATTTCTTGTAATGCTTTCAAGTTAGCAATCATTTCTGTACTAGCAACTGGCATAGATACATTGTAGATAACATCAACATCACTATCTACCTTAATACCTTGCATATTAAGTATCTTCTGGAACATTCTAAATCG
>JAQXLK010000227.1 GCA_029012085.1 Clostridiales bacterium | reverse complement strand
CCATTGAATCCGTACCATCCAAGCCAAAGAATAAATACACCCAAAGCACCGATGGTTAAGTTATGTCCAGGGAAAGCACCAACCTTGATGGAGCCGTCCTTTTTCTTTTTAAACTTACCAATACGAGGTCCAAGAATCTTTGCACCGATTAAAGCGGAAATACCACCAACCATGTGGATTGCACAGGAACCAGCGAAATCGTGGAAGCCCCACTCAGCTAACCAGCCATCGCCCCAAATCCAGTGTGCTTCGATTGGATAGATAAGAGCGGAAATAACAGCAGAATAAATACAGTAAGATAAGAACTTTGTTCTTTCAGCCATGGCTCCGGAAACGATAGTAGCTGTGGTTGCACAGAATACTAAGTTGAATACAAAACCAGACCAGTCAAAGTCGGCATAGCTTGTGAAAATATCAAATCCAGGTTTACCGATAAATCCTAAAACATCTTCACCAAGTAATAATGAAAAACCGATTAAAATAAAAGTTACAGTACCGATACAGAAATCCATTAAGTTTTTCATAATGATGTTACCGGTATTTTTTGCTCTGGTAAAACCAGCCTCCACCATGGCGAATCCGGCCTGCATCCAGAATACCAGTGCGGCTCCGATTAAGAACCAGACCGCAAATAAGTTGTCGTTAATTGCTGACATGATTTCTTCTGTCATAAAACATTCCTCCTAACAATATAAAAAATAAAAGACCTCTTTGCTGTTTGGTTGAAAATATAATCTTCTTTCAAACTCTAACAGAAAAGACGCCTTTGTCTCATGGGTTATTAATCCCCTCATTATGTAGTTGAAAATGAAAAAAGGGTGCAACGCAAGTTATCTTGCGAAGCCCCTTTGCTTTCAACATGCTTTATTATACTTAATCAAATTAATTTGTCAATACCTAAATTGAAAAAAATTAAGACGAATTTGAAAATATCCTGAATTAATATAGGATTTTGTTTAATTAAATTAAGCAAAATTCGTTGATATGGGGAAAATGTAGATATCAAATTGTTGATGTGTTACAATAAATTAGTGAAAACAAGAAGATAAGTAATACAAAAGCAGGAATGTTTGGAGGAGTATCTGTTGAAAGAAAAAGTTTGCTTTGAGGTATTTTCGGATAATATTTATATAGAAAATCTGGAGGATTTTTCGAAAGCTTTCTATTATGAATGGAAGGCTGAGTCTCCGTTTTGTCTGTTACCAGGGAATGGTTCTGACTATTTGTGGGATATGGAACAATCATCTTTATATGTGCGGGAATTTCCTGATGAATGTTTATGGATGGATGGGAATGGAAAGTATTATTTAGGAATACATTTTCCGGCAGATATAGCAGTGAGATACGACCCGGACGGACTCAGAAGATGGTTCCTAAAACTTTCATCTCTTGAAAATGCGAATGAAAGAGGTAAATGTATCAGACAGGAAATAGGGACATATTTTATAAAAGAGAAAATGCATCCGCTTTTATTAGAAGCAGTGGAAGAGATTAGTAAGGAAAATGGACAGATTGCAGTGGAGGATTTAATGGGGAAATTTTCTTATGATTATTCGATGCGGCAGGTAGAGCGTATTTTTAAAGATGCATATGGGTATGGACCGAAGTTTTTCTGTCGGAAAGAACGTCTGCTTTATATGGTTGAACGTCTCCTTGCCGATTCAAAAGAGAATATTGCTGTTGAGGCAATCGAAGCAGGATATTCAGACCGGGCTCATTTTCAGAGGGAATTTAAAAGATTTATGGGAATGACACCGGGACAGTTTGTGGAAAAGAGTAGAGGGTAGCATTCTGCCTAAAATATGCAATAGCATTTTAATAAGAGATTTGTTATACTAGTACAGTATACGGAATGTTTGAAATCTGTATGTCGATAAAGATTACAGATAAAATAGCGGAGGAAGATATGGACGATAAGAATGATTTTAGAGAAGAAGTAGATGAAAAGGAAGAGGTAAGTAAATCCTCAGATGAGAAAAAGGATAATAAGAAAAGGGATGACGATGGTTACGAAAAGTATTGTTATCTTTGCCGGAGACCGGAGTCAAAGGTAGGCAAGCTTATTTATATGCCTAATGATATCAATATTTGTCAGAATTGTATGCAAAAGACCTTTGACAGTTTTTCGGGCGGTGGAATGCAGTTTATGGATTTGTCCAATATGCCAAATATGAACATGAACCAGTTTATGCCGGTGGATGACATTCCAAAGCGCCAGAAGGTAAAACGTAAGAAGGAAAAGGAGAAAAAAGAAGAACAGCCGGAGATGACACTTTCCAGTATTCCGGCACCTCATGAGATGAAGGCAAAGTTAGACGAGTATGTGATTGGACAGGATTATGCGAAGAAAGTGATTTCGGTTGCTGTGTATAATCATTATAAACGGGTACTGACAGACAGCATGGATGATATTGAGATTGAAAAGTCCAATATGCTGATGGTGGGACCGACAGGTTCCGGTAAAACCTATCTTGTAAAGACCATTGCAAGAATTTTAAATGTGCCTCTTGCCATTACGGATGCTACAACTCTTACTGAAGCAGGATATATTGGTGATGACGTGGAGAGTGTGCTTTCTAAGCTCTTAGCGGCAGCGGATAATGATGTGGAGCGTGCAGAGCGAGGTATCGTCTTCATTGATGAAATTGATAAAATTGCAAAAAAACGGAATACCAATTCCCGTGATGTAAGCGGGGAGGCGGTTCAGCAGGGACTGCTTAAGATATTAGAAGGTGCAGATGTGGAAGTGCCGGTGGGAGCAGGAAGTAAGAATGCCATGGTGCCGCTTGAGACCATTAATACAAGAAACATTTTGTTTATCTGTGGAGGTGCATTTCCGGATATTGAAGATATTATTAAGGCAAGACTTAACAAGCAGGCTTCCATTGGTTTTCAGGCAGATTTGAAAGATAAATATGACAAAGACCCGAACCTGTTACAGAAGATAACAGTAGAGGATTTACGGGAGTTTGGTATGATTCCGGAGTTCTTGGGACGTCTGCCTGTATTGTATTCTTTGGAGAGTCTGGATGAGGATATGCTGGTACAGATTTTGAAAGAGCCAAAGAATGCTATTTTGAAACAATATCAGAAGCTTCTGGCTGTAGATGGTGTAGACTTGCGTTTTGATGAAAGTGCTTATCATGCCATTGCAAAGCGGGCCATGGAGAAAAAGACCGGAGCTCGTGCGCTTCGTGCCATTATTGAGGAATTTATGCTTGATATTATGTACCAGATTCCAAGAGATGACAATATCGGCAGAGTAACCATAACCGGTGATTACATTGAAGGAACCGGTGGACCGCTGCTTGAAATGCGTGGAACACTGGCGTTAGAAGAAGGACAGGAATAACTATTGGAGATTTGGAAAATCCTACTATATTAGAGTAAGCAATTGCGAAACTGGTTTTGAATGCCTACGTTGTACAAATATTTGTTTGTTTTGCACAACTCACGTTTTGAAAGACAGTGTTTCGCAATTACCTATATATTAGAGCTTGGAAAGGAGACCATGATATGGAACGAAGAAATGCATGGAAGGATTATGATAAGAAGGAATTAAAGGAGCTTGAGAAGCTTTGCAAGGACTACCGTCATTTTTTGGATAAGGGTAAGACCGAAAGAGAGTGTGTAAAACAGCTTGTGAAGATGGCAGAGGATTGTGGATATGAAGATTTAGAAGATGTCTTAAAGTCCGGCAAGAAGTTAAAGGCAGGAGATAAGGTCTATGCTGTGAACATGAAAAAAGCAGTGGCACTATTCCACATTGGCAGTGAACCGATTGCAGAGGGTATGAATATATTAGGAGCTCATATTGATTCACCGAGAATGGATGTGAAGCAGAATCCGTTATATGAGGATACAGATTTTGCTTATTTAGATACCCATTACTATGGTGGAATCAAGAAATACCAGTGGGTAACCCTGCCCCTTGCGATTCATGGAGTGATTGCAAAGAAGGATGGAACGGTAGTGGATGTTGTTATTGGCGAGGATGATAAGGATCCGGTATTTTGTGTGACGGATTTGCTGATTCATTTAGCCCAGGAGCAGATGGATAAAAAGGCTGCAAAGGTTGTGGAAGGCGAGCAGCTTGACATTTTATTTGGCAGCAAGCCTCTTCCAAGTGAGGAAAAAGATGCAGTTAAGAGCATGGTACTTTCCATTCTAAAAGAGAAATATGATGTGGAAGAAGAGGATTTCCTTTCGGCAGAGCTTGAGATTGTTCCGGCAGGAAAGGCAAGAAATGCAGGAATTGATGAGTCCATGATTATGGCTTACGGACAGGATGACCGGGTGTGTGCCTACACATCAGCAGTGGCAATGCTTGAGATGGAAAAGGTAGACCGTACCGCATGCTGCCTGCTGGTGGATAAGGAAGAGATTGGCTCTGTTGGTGCAACCGGTATGCAGTCAAGATTTTTTGAAAATACCGTGGCAGAGATTATGGATGCCATGGGTGAGTATTCAGAGCTTAAGTTAAAGAGATGTTTAGCAGCATCTTATATGTTATCTTCAGACGTATCGGCTGCTTATGATCCGAATTTTGCCAGTGCTTTTGAGAAGAAAAATGCAGCATATTTCGGACGGGGTGTGGTATTTAACAAGTTTACCGGTTCCCGTGGAAAGTCCGGTTCCAATGATGCCAATGCAGAGTATATAGGTAAGCTTCGTAAAGTGATGGATGACAACAAGGTAGCATTCCAGACTGCTGAGCTTGGTAAAGTAGATTTAGGTGGCGGTGGAACCATTGCCTATATCCTCTCTTTATATGGTATGAATGTGATTGACAGTGGTGTGGCTGTGCTTAATATGCATGCTCCTTGGGAAGTTACCAGCAAGGCAGATATTTATGAGGCGATGAAGTCTTATAAGGCATTTTTAAAGGATATGAAATAATTTAATAGAAATTTGAGAGTGTATAAGAGTCTTTGTTTACATGAAATTGTGTGCAAAGACTCTTTTTTGTTTTTTTTGAAACCGAGTGGAAACTTTCCTTGTCATAGATATTAAAGACAAAATGGAAAGGAGAATATATGGTAAATGTTGTAATGAAAGGAACACTGATTAGGGATCCTTGTTTTATAGAGGACAGAGTTGTGTTCTTTTGTGAGAGTAATGATTGTACATATTTTTGTATTTCAAAACAAGAGAATGCCCGGAAAGACATATGTTTTTTGCACAAAGGAAGCAAACTTCTTTTGACAGGTGAGGTAAGTTATAATGCGCTATGGCGAGATCATAGGTTATATTATTTACTATTTATAAAGGAATCGTGTCTTGCAATTTAATAGGTAAGAATTAGTACTTAATTTCATCCAGATAGACAGATAAAAGCTTTAAAATAAGTTCCTGCTCCTGATTCGTACAGGAAGAAAGCTGATTAAAAATATCATTTTTTTGAATAGAAACGGTATCAGGTTCTTCTGTAAGAATATCGTTAGGGGTGATGTGTAAAGCATTGCAAATGTTGAGAAGGGTGTCCACATGAAAATTCGTGTTACCTCTTTCGATATCTGCGTAGGCTCTTTCTGATAGATTTGCGGCTTCTGCCACATCAAGCTGGCGAAGACCAAGTCGCTTTCTATAAGCTAAAAGTTTGTTTCCGATGATATTAAGATTGTGAATAAGCATTATACTGCCTCCTTACTTTGAATTATAGGTATTATACTTCTGGATTTGCTTGACAAATAGGAAGTGCAACTGTATTATCATAGGAAGTATAGTTCTTGTTTATGCATGAAAGGAGAAAAAAATGATACGTAAAAAATTAATAATGATTGGAATGCTCATTGGAATTATGGGAACTGCATTAGGCTTTAGTGTGGAAACGAAGGCACAAGGCAATGTAATTGAACTTCAGCCGAATCAGGATTCGGATGTTACACTGACAGAACCAGAGGAAAGAACCGACACAGAAGGGGTCATACAGGAATATTCCTTCACAATGCCGGCAAATAGTTATGTAAGCTTTGATGTAACTATGACAAATCATGTATATGATCATGATTATACTGGTTTGAATTCGGATTCTTTGCGTGTAAAAGTTGTATCGAATTATAAGGAATATGAAGATGAATCCTATTCGCCAAAGGATGGAACCGTTAGTACGAATTATTATCAATTTAAAAAGGGTACTAAAATTACAGTAACCGTATCAATGATAAATGGATATTGTGGACCTGTAGGTACTTATTCGTATAGAGTTCGTACGGTAGTTGTTAAACCTAAGAATTTTGATGTGGAGCCAAATGATACGAAAGCAAAAGCGAATATGATTAAGTTGAACAAGACCATGTCAGGGTTGGTAACAGCTGGGGATGTGGATTACTGGGTATTTAAGGCACCTAAAACAGGAAAATATAAAGTGAAGGCAGTAGTTACACGTGCAAAAAGAGAACGTCAATCTACAAAAGTGAGTACTTATAGGAATGGTAAACAATTATATTATTTGTATCTTAAAACAGGCGATGGTTGGAACGATGTTTCCAACGGTTATGTAACACTAAAAAAAGGAAAAACACTGATTATTAAACTTGATGGTGAAAGCTATCAGGCGGGAAGTTTTTACAAATTAAAGGTGTCAAAAAAATAGATATAAGGAAAAAGATGGTATCATTTTGATACCATCTTATAAAAAAAGAAAAAAATTTGAAACCGATTGAAACGTTGAATTGTCATATACTATTGAAAGCGAAAATATAAAAAAAACGGAGGAAAAACGAATATGGGTATTTTTTCAAAGAAGACAGTGAGATGTGAAAAGTGTGGAAAGGAGTATCAGGTAAGAATTACATTTGGAACACATATTTGCGATGAGTGTGTTAATCGTGAGTTCCAAAAAAAGCAAAATGTACGTGGTTATATCGACTATGCAATGCGTATGGGATGGCAGGATTATACAGAGGAGCAATTAGATCAGATTGATGTACATAGAAATCAAATTTTGGAGAAATATCGACAGGTACAGGGTATATCAAAATCTGAACTACAGAATGCATCTGATAATTATAAGAAACTGACGGACGACCAGGTCTCAGACATTTTAGTTCGTATAGCAAATTCTTCTATTACGTCGACTATGGGAGCTGCTTATTCAGGTTGCTTTTTTGTGCCGACAGCTTATGAAAAGACAATTGTTGATGTGGAGGATGTTTTTGCAGTTGGATACACAAATGATTATAAATTGCAGGCAGATGGGCAGGAAATTATTTTATGCGCAGTTTTTACCAATGATCCATATATTCCGGTATTTCCTATGATATATGTTGGAAAACTTGGTTTCTTTGATGTTATGAAAAGTAAAAAAGGAAGACAGGGCGTAAATGATTTGTTTGAGTCCATATGTCCAAATCTTCAGTATCCGGTACAGGATTTGAAAAATTTAAAAAAACAGGTGAAAGCCGATGGTTCAGTAAAAGGTAACATCGAACTGAAATTTATGTTAGAAAGAATATCAGATGCAACATCCGGCATTGGAATTTTCAATACGAATGAAATGCATAGCGATTTATATCCTTCGTCTGCGGAGATGATGGATCAGTATGGATATTTGCAGGAACAGGAAATTGATCAGATTTTACATATGGATAAGATGCTAAATAGAAATTTCTGGAATAAAGCAATAAAAAAATTTGAAACCAATTGAAACGTTGTATTGTCATCTACTATTGAAAGCGAAAAAATAGTGAAGGAGGCTAAGCAAAATATATATTGTTCGCTAAAAATACTAAAGTAAGAAGAAAGAAGAGGGATAAAAAATGGATAAGAGAAAGAAAAGAATGATTGGAGTAATTATTGGTTTAATATCAACATTATTTGTAGTATTTACCATTTATACTGATTATAAAGGGTGGGATGTGGTTAGTACCATTACAGATTTTATTTGGTTTGGAACGTTGATTGCAACATACGTCTTTAGTGGAATAAAATGTTTGTGGACATGTTTAAAGGACGTAGGTCGTCTTAGTGTAAAATTTGGAGTGGCAGGCTGGCTTGTTGCTCCGTTTCCAATCGATATTCTATCCGGGTTGTTTACTACAGTGGTAGCATTTTGTTTTGGTTTTATGATATTGTTTGCTATACTATTTATGCTTCCATTTGTTCCGGCGCTTACAGCACTAAAAGAAGAACAGTATTGAGAGGAGTTTGGTTGTTATGAAATCAAAACGATTATCTTTGCTAAACGTAGTGATGGCATTCATCATAGGTAGCATTTTAACAGGAACATCTATAACAGCGAATGCAAAAGAGTTATCAGGCAATAATGAAATTGAGACAGGCATGAATATGGACGTATACCTTGATGTTATGGAAGAATCCGGGATTCCTGTATTAAATGCTTCGGCAGGAATGGAAGTAAATCTGACATCAACATGCCCTGTTGATGTAACGGCAGCAAAATATGATCCTAGAATATATAATAGAATGACTCCGGTAAAGAATCAGGGGAGTTATGGATTGTGTTGGGATTTCGCAACGCAGGCATGTGCGGAACAGTATTTGATTAACATGGGGAAAGCGACAAACAGCATTGATTTGTCAGAAGCGTATTTTGCGTATTATATTTGGAAGAATTATGTAGCTCCCAAAGGTACAACATGGGATCAATTCCTTGCGGATGGATATAATGCATTTCATTACAAAGACCATATTAATCAGAATAATTATCTTCCTATTGCGTTGGAAAGTAATTACGCATATGGTAATATTACAAGTATGAGTAATCTTACGGAAGCACAATTGGAAAATTATTGTTATAAGATTAATAAGTGTTATTATGTAGATTATTCCGTTGAGAAAGTAGATGTTGTAAAATCAATGATTGTCAATTATGGTGCGGTTTCCGCTTCGTATTATAGTTCAGAATATGGATTTCTTTCATCGTTTTATAATAATGTGTCACAATATTCTACAGAAGATTATAATTATTATGCCCCAGGTAATTATAAGAGTAATCATGCTGTTACAATTGTTGGTTGGGATGATGATTATCCAGCTTCTAATTTCTCGAATACACCTCCTGGAAATGGTGCATGGTTATGTAAAAATAGCTGGGGGACCGGAAATTATGCCGGCTCGGGATATTTTTGGCTGACATACTATAATCAGGACAATATAGGTGATACATATACGGCATTTTCTTTGGTTGATAAGGGTGCATCTACAGTAGTGAACAGGACATATGAATTAGTATATGGGAAAATATTGGACTTGTCTGCAGATTATCCGACGGCTGATTTGAGTAAGTGTAAATATGAATATGAGTATATACAAAAGACGAGTGAAGGTTTTAAAGCAAACGCCTATGGAGATACCGAAATTGAAGTATATGATACGGATGGTTTTAAACTTGGAACAGCATCAATTAAAATTATAGGTAATACGGATTCATATACGTTGACAAATGAAGATTTGACTTTTTCTTATAAAAGGGGAGACTATCCTTCGTCATATACAAAGGTGACTGCCAAGTTAGATGGAAAAAGTGTGAATCCAACACTAACAAGCTCAGATACAAGTGTTGTGGATGTTCGAGGTTCTGAGTTTCAAATAAAAGGATTTGGACAAGCAACTATCTCGGCTGTATATTGTGATATATATGCAACAAATGGTTTACCGGTTGAAAAACAGTTTACAATTACGGTTAATGAGTTGTGTTCTAATATTAATCTCACAGTTGATGACAGTATATTGTATGTAGGCGGGACAAAGAAAATACAAGCTAAGACGACACCGGAGAATGTGCAATTGAAATATTCCAGCAATGCACCTTCTATTGTTACAGTGGATTCAACGGGTGAAGTGACGGCAAAAGGAGCTGGAACGGCAACGATTACTGCGGAAGCAATGGACGGAAGTGGCACAGTTTCTCGTATTCAGATTGTTGTTAAAAATTTTCTTGTTAGTTCATATCAATTAGCATATGGAAAAATGTTGAATTTGTCAGCAGATTATCCGACGGCTGATTTGAGCAAATGTAAAACGGATGATACTTATATACAAAGGACGAGTAATGGATTTATAGCAAAAGCCTATGGAGATACCAAAATTGAAGTATATGATACGGATGGATATAAACTTGGAATAGCCT
The DNA here is from genome assembly GCA_029012085.1 of Clostridiales bacterium. GTDB lineage: Bacteria > Bacillota > Clostridia > Lachnospirales > Lachnospiraceae > CAG-590. The sequence goes on along the minus strand of JAQXLK010000227.1, from coordinate 4,351 downwards.
CTGTTAAAATCATTGGAAATATTGATTCATATACGTTAGGAAATGCTGATTTGACTTATGAAAATAAGGGAAAACTTGTTCCAATGCCATATACAGAGGTAACTGCAAAGTTAGATGGAAAAAGTGTTACTCCAACATTAACAAGTTCAAATACAAATGTTGCGCATGTTCAGGGATCTGAATTTCTAATAGTAGGATTTGGAGAAACAACCATTACGGCTGCATATTGTGATACTTATGCAACAAATGGTGTGCCGGTTGAAAAACAGTTTACAATCACTGTTAAAGAAATATGTTCCAATATAAAACTCACAGTTGATGATGAAGTATTGTATGTTGGAAAAACAAAGCAAATACATGCCCAGACCATACCGGAAAATGTAGGATTGGAATACTCTAGTAACGCATCATCTATTGTTACGGTAGATTCAACGGGGAAAGTAACGGCAATTGCAGATGGAATGGCAACGATTACTGTGGAAGCAACGGATGGAAGTGGAACTGTATCATTTATTCCGATTGTGGTTGAAGGACTTCAGATTGCTGCAAAAGAGAAAAATATTACGATGTATACCAATTCAACATATCAAATTGAATTGAGTGAATATCCGGCGTCAAAAAAAGTTGAATATTTATGTCAAAATCTATACCAAAATAATATTGTAACGGTTGATCAGAATGGCATAATCAAATCGGGTGTAAATCCGGGTACTGAAATTATAAATATTGGATATAGAGAAAATGAAGCATTTGTGGTAAAAGAACAAGTTGTTGTAAATGTTATAAAAAATCCTGCAGATGCATCGGCAACTGTAAATACTCCGGTTTTACCGCAGACACCATCGTCACCTCAGATACCGCAGTCACCTCAAATCAATGAAAAGGATGAAACAGATTCTAGATTTCAATATGTTACACTTAAGGGAATATACTATGAATTAGATCTAAAAACGAAAACGGCAAAGGTATATGGTACTGCGACGAATGGGAAAGAGTACACAATAAAAGATCAGATTTCTTACAATGGAACAGTTTGTAAAGTAACGGAAATAGGTACAAATGCATTTTATGGGAATAAAAAGCTTAAAAAAATTACCATTGGAAAAAACATAAAAGTGATTGGAAAAAATGCATTTTATAATTGCAGCAAATTAAAAACAATATCAATCAAAAGTAAGAAGATTGTTTCTGTAAAGAAAAATGCATTTAAAGGTACTCCGAAGGATAGTAAAATGATAATTCCAAAGTCAAAGAAAAAGGCTTACATAAAATTATTGAAAAATGCAAAGTTTAAAGGTAGTATTACTACGTAATTTTGTAATATGAAAGGAATATACATATGGGAGAGATAAGAGAGGAAAGTGAGTTTTCACTGTTAGCGGAAATAATTACGGAAATGCAGCAGGGGGACATGAGTCGTTTTCAGGATTTTTATGATCATACGAAGAAAATGGTTTATTTTCAGTTGAAAGCAGCTGGTGTGGAGAATAGTTCCGTAGAAGATGTAATGCAGGAGGTTTATATTCGATTTTTTAAAGGTGTGGATTCAATTCAAAATCCGCTTGCAACCTATAAATGGTTAAAACAAACTGCGTATCGTATCGGTATTAACCATGTGAAAAGCAGTATTGTCAGGCATGAAGAATTGTTTACAGAGGATGACGATGCGCAATTTGAAACAGAAGGAAATCTCAATGCGCCTTTGCCAATGCCAGAGGACATTATGGAAAATAAGGTTTCACAGCAGCTGATTCGGGATATTTTAGAGAGTCTGCCACAGTTGCAATACAAAATGATAGTTGCATACTATTATAACGAAAACAGCGTAAAAGAAATTGCAGAGATGTTAGAGGTTCCGGATGGAACCGTAAAAACAAATCTGTTCCGTGCGAGGAAGTATATAAAAGAGCATGTGGAAGAGTTGGAAAAGAAACACAATACAAAGTTGTACTCTGTTTCTTTTGCACCAATATTTGCAATGTTATGTCAGGAGCAAATAGAAGCTTTAACAGTGTCCGTAAGCGCTTCTGCCATAGCTGGAAAGATTGGTATAGTTTGTTCTGCAACAGAAACGGCAGCAGCATCAACTGCTGCAACAGTAGGTAAAGCAGCATCAGCAGCTATACTAAAAAAGATTATCATTGGAGTAGTATTAACATTGGTAGTGGGAGCAGGTGGTGTTGCAACCTACATGTGGATAAACGGCCGGAATCAGGATGCAATTGAAGATCGTGTTGCTGAAAAAGAAGAAAATGCGCAGAAAAAAGAGGATGAGGAAGATTCGTCCGAGATAGACAAAGAAATACAGACTTTTTATGAGTATGTTGAAAATGAATTAGTGCCTAAATTGGGAGTTGCATCTTTGAATCAAAGTGGTAAAGTGATTGTTAAAACGGATGAAGAAGATGAAGGTCCGGTTGCTTCCGAAGAATGGCTTGATATCAATGGACTTACTATGGTTGATATTTTTGATTATGACCAGGATGGTCAAAAAGAAATGCTGGTCGTTTATGGAGAAAATGCATCAATTCACGGACATTATTATTTTTCAAATGACTTCAAAAGTATGAAACAGAAAGCTGAAATGTATGAAATGATAAATGACGAAGTGACAATGGTAAGTTCACAAGACTTATATTTGGATAAATCATATTTTACAGGACAGCAAGAGATGTTTGCACCGAATAGTTTGGGACAATATGACAGAATCGAAACGCACTTTAGCCAAATGGTTATCAGTCGAATGAAAGAGTCGGATTATTATGTAATTGTATTATCGCAATCATATGTTAATAGTATTGCAGGTGATGCATCGAAGGGAATTATGGCTTTGAAATATGAAAGCGAACAATTGACTCCGATTGTGGCTGTAGATTGCTGTCCAGATGGTGCAGTTGATTCAAGCATGTGGGTTTATGATCAGTGTATGTACGAAGATGGTTCGTTCAAAGCAAGTGAATCTTATGATAATGAGGATAACACGTCGAAGTTTTTAGAGTCTTTAGGATTGGATATTACAATTAAATATCAGGCAGATAAAGACGATTGGTATTCTTTAAATGGTGAGGAGGTTACAGAGCTATTCCGAAGTAATACAACATGTGATTCCATTGAGGATGAGGGTAAAGTCCTTAATATGTCTTATGGTGCAACGGATCATACCAATTCAAGAGATTATTTGGGAGTTGAAACTGCAAAAGCAACCTCTACAGAAGTAGATCAACAGAACGCCGGAGGATATAAAGAAGCCTATAAGGCGATTTTAGCAGATCCAAAGGGATGGTTGGAACAACAGACAACGGTTACTTCCGATTATCAAAGTTTTTCTTATGCTTTGTATGATTTAAATAGTGATGATATACCGGAATTATGGTTACAATCGCAAAATAATCAAGGTTTTGTAGATTGGATTTTCGTTGGTTACAAGGATGAGGAAGGTGCGTATTTGATTGTATTGGGAGAAGGATATGGAGCGAATGGAAGAAGTGGTATTTGCATATGTGAAGGAGAAGTTTGTAAATTTTCGTTCATGACAGTTCAAGATGAAATCCATATTATGAAATGCTGGCTGACAGAGAATGATTTAGAAACCGGAGAAGTACTATATGAAGGTCCTTGGATGGGTGATGGTTCCAATGCACCAGAGATGGAAGGACAAACATATGAAAGTACAGATTTGACACCATTAAATGATTAAGGACTGAATGTTTGTTAGTTAGGAAAAGATTATTAACGAAGATAGTGTCAAGTGACGTATGAAAAAAAGTGACAAAGAAAAAGGCACTTATGCACCTTGAAAACTGTAGATATTTTATGTTGTGGTGGAGTGACGCCACCCTTGACAGCACAACAAGAACTGCTGGAAGGTCATTACCGACGGCGAAGAACTCAAGAACAGTTAGATTTTCTCCGTCTCTTACAGCAGTGTAGCAGTTCTTTTATGAGCCATCAAGGGCATGCCGCTTATGCGGTGGCTGTTTTATTACCTCAGGCTCAGAATCTAAGAACAGTTAGAGCCTTCGGCTTGCATTTTTAAGATTTGCTGTTGCCCTAAGAAGATTAGAAGCTGCCATTTTCCCGGCATGTTGGTTGCACCTTTTAACATATTAACTTCATTTAATACCTTGTAGCCATTGTGTCTGTGAGGTCGAAGGAAGTTGTAGTAGGCAACCCAGAGAGCCAGGTCGTAGTTGGCACCGTCGATGTTATCAAAGCCGTTAGTAGGTCTGTAAGACATTTTATAAGTGCGGTTGAGACGTTCAATCATCTGCTTATAAGGACGGAATTCTTTTGATACTTCATCGTCGTTGGTAAGTCCAATAACCTGAGTGATATCAAACTTGATTTTGCC
>JAQXLK010000226.1 GCA_029012085.1 Clostridiales bacterium | reverse complement strand
CTCTTCTTCCATGAAAGCTTTTTCCTCTGCTTCCTGCTGAGCCCTTTCTTCATTCAGGCTGATAATCAGCTGACCATCCTCACATTTGATTCTGACAAAGTCACCGGTCTTGAAACCAAGTTCCTCTAACCATAATCCGCTGATTCTGAGCAGTGGAACACTCTTACCATTTCTGTAGATATCTCCTACTGTGAGATCTCTGTATTCTTTTCTTCCTGCCATAGCAATACCTCCGATATTTTTTGATGTGTGATTCCAGAACAAACCACGAAAAAAGGGACCTACATCCAAAGATGTAAAGTCCCATTAATTTGCACACAGACATAAGGCAGTTATATTCCGGGCAGAGTTCACCCGTCTGTCTTCGTCTATAATCGTATTAAGTTTAAGTTCGGCGCCGTCCTTATCCTTAACCGCCCTGAAAATTGGTCAAAAAAATAGGACTAAGTCTGAAAAGCCTTTCGCTCACGCGGCTTCTTGACTTAGACCTATTATCTCATACTCATCCAAAATGATGGCGTCGAATGCATCCGGCTGATACTGAAATAAATGCTCATCTTTATTTAATGTCTGCACAGTGGCAAATATATAATCTTTGTCGTATTCGTGATATCCGGCTCCCACCAGCCCAAAAGACACCTGATTACCAAAGACCTTTTCGTAAGATCTTTTTGTCTGCCTTGCCAGTTGTCCCCTATGTACTAAGAAAAGCACACGTTTAAAACCTAGTCAATATTACTGGTCAGTGCCGTCGCTGTGATATTAGAACTACCTATAATAATTCGGTAAATTTCCTTATCCCTAAAAATATAACCCTTGGTATGAAAGCCGTTATCTGCAGCTTGAACGTCATACATCTTAATGGTTATATTCTTTAATTCATGGAGCTTTTCCAGTGCACGAGGTTCGCTGAAATCCAAATAATTTGTTGTGAGAATTTCTCCGGGAATTCCCTTGTTTTCCAGTTCCTTTAATGTTTGCAAAAGCGGGGTAATTCCGCCCATGGTGATAAAAGCTACACTGATTTGAAATCTATCACACTTAAGCAGTTCATCCTCAATGACGGAAAGAACCTTTTTGCCTTCGCTGGGATTATTGGAGACGAACCCCGGCTTATAGGCAAGATTCGCCACAACATTTCCATCAATATATGCTGCTTCAAAGCCATCTCTGATTTCCTGTATTCTTTCTTCTGTCATGTAATTATCCCTCGTTTATTCCTAATCTTCATTATATATTTCCCTCGGCAGCTTCAAACTCACACTTTTATTCCCCTTCGGCTTCTTTATCTCCCCAATCAGAAGCTAATGCAGTGGCAGGTTATGACTCCTGCTTTACAATCACTCTCGCTACACTGCAATTTTTTCTAATCAAACTTGATTTCTTCTTCTGCTCTCGCATAGATATCAAGCTGATTCTGAATATCCAGACGATTAACCAACCAGCCCTTAGCTTCACACATTTTAACGAAATCCTCTATTCTATTTTTTCCATACATTTCTTTAAGTGTGATTACAAGACCAAATTGCAATGGTCTTCTATTCTTCGATGTGACTCGTTCTTTAGTTATAACTCTTATTCCCCACATTCCGGCATCATAGGATTTTTTAGGAACTTTTCTACCTTTTACTTTCTCACATATACGCTTAACATTATCCCATTTTCTAAACACATTTCTTGCATCTTCCTCATACATAACCTGACCTTCCTCGGTCTGTTTATTATCATCAATGGATTTTATTTTGGTCTTGATTGTTCCATTCTTTTTTTCAGTTATTACGCGGCCAAAATGTATATCCATCTCAGTTCCTGTATAATCGACTCCCTGATTTCGATCACAGTATGGGAAATAACACAATACTGCCTTAGCATAATATGGATGTTTTCCATTCACTATGGGAACCGGCAATGTATAGTTATATGTTTCATAATCTTCTGTTGTACCGGTAATTATAAATTTTATTTCATCATCAGGGGTATTCAAAATATCTTCTATGCGTTTAGGAACAACTCCATATCCCATTGTGTCTGAAACATTTCCACTAGGCCCCCATTTTGCTGCCGAATCGATAATAAGAGCTTTCGCCACTTCCCTGCTAAGACCCATAACATAGATTAAATACGCCAGTTTTCTTGTAATCCACGGAGCTGCAAAAGATGTTCCAAATAGATATATTGCGCCTAATTCATCTGCACACACAGCAATCTTTTCTTCTGCTTTTGTTCCATCTCCGCCATAATAGCATATATCCGGTTTGTGAAAAAAGGAGAGTACGGGCCTCGTCTAGTGTAAGACGCTGTTCTTCCATACATATCAACTGCATTTACTACTAACGAATTCAATGAATCAGCGGGTGCACCTACTTTCATCGCTTTTTCTTATCTGATGAACAAGATAGTGTTCATTACATCCCGGCACAGATAAATTCCAAAATGTCTTTTTTATTAATTCTTCTACTGTTCTATAATCTTCCGGTTTTTCATTTCGTATCGACATTTTTGTCTCCTTCTTCGATTTTAAGTTTTCATCTTATGTTTCTTCACTGGTTATTCTTTTGATTGGCACCTGAATTTCTGTAAGCCATTCGCTTTCATCCTCTTTGTTCCAAACACCATCT
>JAQXLK010000225.1 GCA_029012085.1 Clostridiales bacterium | reverse complement strand
CAGATGGTGTGTATTAGGAATAAAAAAGGAGAAGTAAGATGTTTAAAGATAATTTGATTTCCCTTAGAAAAATGAAGCATTTATCCCAGGAGGAGCTGGCAGAGAAGCTTGGAATCAGCCGGCAGACGCTATCCAAATATGAAACGGGAGAATCAATTCCGGATATTGAAAAATGCAAGCTGATAGCAGATTACTTTGGGGTATCACTGGATGATTTGGTGAATTTTTGTGATAAGGGTACCGGGCTTGCAGTACCACCGAAGGGAAAGCATCTTTTTGGCATTGTGAAAATGGGCGATAAAGGACAGATTGTAATTCCTGCAAAGGCAAGAAAAATATTTAATTTAGAACCTGGCGATAATCTTGTCGTGCTTGGTGATGAGGCACAGGGACTGGCGATTATTAAAGAAAAGGGATTCCTTTCTATGATGAAGGATTTTCGTTCTGGGAAATGAGAAGTTACTCTACGCTTCGTAGATTGTCACAATAAGCATGCCGGTATAGAATTAACTCATAAAGTTTATTAGTGAAAGGGGTAAATATTATGAGTTATGTTACAGGAAAGGAGTTAAGATAAGTGATGTATATAAGCAGAGGACTGGAAATAGTATTATCCCGGTTCGGTTATTTAATAATCCGGAAACAGTGTGTTGAGTTTTAGAGAAAGCGGGGAAACGACATGGAAATTATCATTTGTGATGATGATACAAAACTTCTTAGTAAAGTGAAGCAGCTTTGTGAATCTGTTTGTGGAGATGACGATAATGTTACCGCATACAGTGACACAAGGAAGCTTCTTGAATGCTTGTTTACAGAACATCCACAGGTAGATTTGTTTATCTTAGATATTGAGATGCCGGAGTTAGATGGGATTGAATTAAAAAAGCATATTGCAGGCATTTATATGGATACTAATATTTTATTTTTGACAAGCCACAGAGAAATGATGGAGGAGGCGTTTGGGAAAAATGTAATAGGATTTGTACCAAAAGAGCATTTTGAAGAGCGACTTTTTCAGTATGTTTATGAAGTGAAAGAAGATTTACGTAAGGAAGACATGATAGAGGTTTGTATCAATGGGGAGATGAAGCAGTTTTCCAAAAGCAGAATTGTGAAGATTCAATCCCAGCATATATATTCGGTTATGACCCTTGGGCAGTTCTATAATAAGGATAGACATACACTTGAGACAAAGGAAGAGATGTACCGCATCAGTCTTGGAAAATGGATGGACATCCTTCAAGATGATACTTTTTATAAAGTAGGACGTACTTTTATCGTGAATCTTAAGTATGTTAGACGCATTACGGATAACATTGTGCTGGAAACTGGAGAGGAACTGGTAATTCCGGTAAGGAGGCGGGCAGAGGTTAAGAAAACATATAATGAATATTGTTTGAAGATGGCAAGGATTTTATATTAGTGATGTTGGCGTTGTAGATTAGGAGGGGAGTACAGATGAAGGAAATAGGGAGTTTTGCGGTTTGTGAATTATTAGATATATCGAGATACATTTTGGCATTTTATGGTGTTTTTTGTCTGAAGATAACGTCGGATGGCAAGCGGATTATAGGGGCGGTAATTATTTTTTTGGCAGATATCATCTTGTTATATAGCAATGCGATAAAAATGTCATATTGGGTAGAACTTCTGTTTTTTGCCTTTGTTATCGTTTTGCTTTTTGAAAACAAAGCATACCCAAAAGTTGGAAATTTTCTTTTAGTCTTTTTAATTCTTGATTTCTTGGATGAGGTGTCTGCTATTATCTTAGGTCGATTATTTTCTTTTAATCCTTTGGTTATTGCAGGGCATAATAATGTGGGATACCGTATCGGTGTTTATGTACCGTCTCTGGCATGTCTTCTCTTATTGTTCTATGTAAACAGGAAAAAGGCACAGCGAAGCAGGATGGCATTCCGAATATCAACAGGGGAATACATTTTATTTACCATATCTTTGGTATGTGTTACTTCTTTGGTGAGCCTTATATCATATATTTCATTTACAGAAAGTAAAGAAGTATTGATGTTTTATATGCGCAGCACTGTTTTTGTGTATTGCAGTTGTTATCATTGTTGTACTGTTATTTGCCGTGGCTGTGAATTCCATCAGGAAGCAGCAGGTACAAAAGGAAATGGTGGATATATTGGAAAGGCAGGCACAGATGCAAAAGGAATACTATCAACGCCTGTATGAGAAAAATGAGGAAATGAGGGAGTTTCGGCATGATTATCATCATCATACCGCATATTTACTTGAGCAGATGGAGGTGCAGCATTATGATAAGGCATATCAGTATCTTTGCCATTTAGATGCTGCCAGTGAGAAGGTAATTGGGCAGCAGTTTATCTATTCTGGTAATTCTGTTATTGATGCGGTCATATATAGTATTTTGAGTAAAAAGGAGAATCAGGAAATTGTTCTTCAGTATGAAGGGAAATTGAAGGCACATATTAATATTGAGGATATTGACCTATGTTCAGCTGTGTCTAATATATTGGAAAATGCAGTGGAAGCCTGCAGGGAGTGCAAGGATAAAAGGATAGTTATGCATGCTGCGGTTCACAATGAGAATCTTATTATCCAGATAAGTAATACATATAAAGAAAAACAGATTGATAACAGCAAGACAAGTAAATCGGATTCGGAGTTTCATGGATATGGGATAAAAAGTGTTATGCGCATTATCAGAAAATATGATGGCAGTATAAATTGCTTTGAAGGGGATGGGATGTATCATGTAATGATTCAGTTTAACGAAAAAGCGAAGAAATAAAGTCAACATTCAGAACTTTTTTTGAACATTCAGAACATTTTTATTGAAATTGTATTTTGCCGGACATATAGTTATAGATATCGTACGAAAGAATGAAACAGGCTTGGGAAAGGGTAAGGGATGTTTTTAACGAAGTGGTCCTTTTGGGACTGGCTGTTCCAACATTAGGGGTGTTGAGTAAATGAAAATAAAAAACATTTATAACATTGATAATTGTGTTATAGCATGTTTACTATAAATACAATGTTATAGGAAGGAGAAATACAATAATGAAGAAAATGTCAAAAGAAGAACAAATGCAGAAGAATGGAGGATATATATGGCATTGCCATTTCTGTGGTGAATTTTATGCACGCAATAAAGAGGCGGCTCGGAAAGCTGCGTATAAACATGCTTCAAAGCATCCAGGACAACGTGGATTTTGGGATTATGGAACACTTGATAGTTGCAAAAATTATTAAAGAACAAAAGCCGTCATTATAGACGGCTTTCCCCCATCTTTATAAGAGATTAATTCGGGTGTCAGAACTATGTATTTCTGTTTGTGTTATTTGATGGCTGGACGTTGTGAAGCATGGTTTTGATACCCCAATTAATATTAGCATATAGGAGAGAGTTGATATGAAGGCAGTTTATAAAAAAGGATTCGTTTGTGGTTTGGTGCTTATATTAGGTATTATGCTGCAGGGATGTGGCAAACAGGATAAGCAGGCTTCGGAGGATGTGACAGCATCACAGGATGTGATATATGAAGGTGAGGACGTTATTATACAGGGGTTGGAAGGAGATGTGGTGCAATGCAGCGTGAAGGATTCTCTTTTGTATATTCTTACTAATCAGGAAGATGTATCGCATTTGTATAAGGCTGCAACAGATGGAAGCAAAACAGAGGAAATACCGGTTTTGCTTTCAGAAAATGAAAAAGTGAATTGTTTTTATCTGGATGAGGAGAATAATATATTTTGTATGACTTCCACAGAAGACACAGATAAGCGGATGGAATTGGTAAAGATGAATCCGCAGGGTGTGGAAGCAGTTCGGGTTGATTTGCAGGAGCAGTTGTCGCTGACAGAAGAAAGTCTGCTGAATCGTATGACAATAGACGGGTTGGGGAATATTATTATAGCAGGCACAAAAAACGTATATTTGTTGGATTCAGAGTTACAATTGGTGAATAAAATTAGTGTACAGGAACGCTATGAAATCATAAATTTTATTGGAACAAAATCGGGTAAAGTTGCCTGTGGAGTAAAAGAGGAAGGTTCCTATGGTGGAGAGTTATGTATATTAGACACAGAGAAATCGGAGTGGGAAAGTTTTTTAACAAAGGTAGACGAAACAATAATTGATGAATACTCTCTGATGGAGGGACGGGAATATGACTTTTATTATAAAGACGGGGGCGGCATCTATGGATATAGCAGCGAGGGAGAAACATGGACAACAGTATTGGAAGCACGATGTTCGTTATTGGCGAAAAAGGATATTGACGGTATGATTGGAGAGGAACAGGGAGGCTTTCTTGGGGTATTGTCAGGCTCTGTGAATGGCGAAAAAGGATTTACTGTGCAGCGATATTACCAAATGAAGCCAGATGAAAATAAGAAAGTAATTACATTTGCAGGATATAACGTAACGAACCAGCTACGGGTTACGGCAAGAGAATTTAATAAAACACATAAGGACTGTAGGATAGAAATCCAGCTTTATGAAGATGAGGATCAGACGAGATTGGCAACGGACATTGCCACAGGTAAAGTACCGGATGTTTTTTCTATTTCGATGTTGCAAATACCGATGGATAAGTTGGTGCGAATGGGGGTTTTAGAGAATTTGACACCGTATTTAGAGAAGGATACGGAAATCAGTAAAGAGGATATTTTACCTTCTGTGCTGGAGGGCATGAAAATGGATGGAAAGCTGTACTGTGTGGCACCACAGTTCGGAGTCTGGTCAGCAGCCTGCAGGACAAGTGATGCGGATGGAAAGGAAGGCTGGACATTTGCTGAGATGAGAGAGGCTTTGGAAAAGAAGGGTGAAGGCACACTTGCTTTTAAAGAACCGGATAAGCAGCAGATGTTATTTGAATGTTTATTCGGCAATTTAAATGAATTCATAAACTGGGAAACGGGAGAATGTGATTTTACCAGCCGGAAATTTAAGGATATTCTGGAGTTTTGCAATGAAGGGGTTCTTACTGACGAAATGTCGGACAAAGAGTATCTTGATTTGTGGAATGAGAATGAAACAAAGATGCAGGAGGGAAAGGTGCTTCTGTCCGTCTGTCAGGGGGTTACGGTAGATGAAATACAACTGGCAAGACAAGAGTTTGGGGAAGATATTACGTATATTGGACTGCCGGCAGAGGACAGACAAGGCTCATATTTTACATTTGTTGAACAGTATGGAATGTATTCCGGTTCTGATGTAAAAGAAGAGGCATGGGAATTCATCCGTATGGTCTTGAGTGAAGAGTATCAGAGTAATGAACGTTATCTCTATGGTGCGTATTTCCCAACAAGAAAGGATTGTCTGGAGTGTAAACTACAGGCAGAGATGGCAACCGAACCATATGAAGATGTATACGGAAATTGGGTTGAACCGATAGAGACCAATAGCTGGTACACTGAATCGGGGGCGGTACGAAAGACAGGATCGGCATCACAGGCGGAAGTGGATATTTTGGTGGACTTGATAGAACGTACTAGAAAGCGGGCAGCGACAGATGGCGAAGCGACGGACATTATAGTAGAGGAAGCACAGGCATATTTTAATGGTGACAAGAGTCTGGACAAGGTATCCGAAATTATTCAAAAACGTATGACAATTTATGTGAATGAGCAACGATAATTGAATGGTCGTATTTATATATTGTGAGAAAGCAGGCGGGCGTGAATTCATGTCCGCCTAAAATTATGGGAAGAAGTGATTGTTATGAGCGGTCGTGAAGACTATGACTTGTCTTTCCATTCGGTATCATATAAAATGGAAAGTACAATTAAGTTTAAACACCCCCATAAACATTAAACGTACCCATAAACAGTGAAAGGATTTAGGATAAAATGGATAGAAAACAAGGAAATGGTGTTCAAAAGAAGATAATAGTAATTCTATGTGTATGCATGGTCTTATTTGTATTCTTCTGGTATGAAAATCATCATTTAGTAGTAACAACATATACATATCAAGATGAAAAGGTGGATGAAAATCTTGCAGGATACCGTATTGTGCAGATATCCGATTTACATAATGCCAAATTCGGACAGGATAATAAAAAACTTTTGGCAAAAATATCAGA
>JAQXLK010000224.1 GCA_029012085.1 Clostridiales bacterium | reverse complement strand
ATAAATACAAAATTTACACTAAGGTTATATATTTAATTCAAATATAACCCAGTAACAATCTTGATATTCTATGCAATCCACTCCAACTGACCCATTATATAATGCGATTTCATTTGAAAGATAATATAAACCTAAACCATGACTAGCGTTATCTTTATTGTGTTTTGTTGAAAATCCTTTTTGAAAGAACTGAGATAACGCAGTTGTAGATAGTGGTTGCTTAATAGGGTTTCTTATTTCGAAGTGAATTTGCTGGTTTGTGGAAGAAATACGGATATATATTTTGTCATCTGATTGGCTTGCTTCAATTGCGTTATTTGTTAGTATACTAATAAAATCCGCCAATATATATTCAGGTGCATTGCTTTCGATGTGTGGGGAGCTAATATCAAACAGTATTGTAATGTTTTGCTTGTTTGCTTGTGTATACAAATTATAAAGTGTTGCCGATAACAGTGGCATATTAAGCTGAAGTAATGGGTATGCACGTAAAGGTTGTTTGAAACTTTTCGTATTTTTTAATAAAGCATTACATATTGAATCATAATCTTTACAGACATACGGAAGCTGTTCAATGTTTTGTATACGATTAGAAAATTCATGCTGACTTGCACGTATTTCATCTATAAGTGCTTTGTAAATAGGTAAATTTTTCTGATACGAAATTAATTGTTGGCGTTGAATGAATAGTTTTTGATCATAATACAAAATGCAGGAATTAAAAGCAATAATCAAGGAAGTTATTGTTATAAAATAAGCTACATTTTGATAAAAATCAATTGTATGGATTTTCATATATAGCAATACTGCAGCAATAACCAAATAACTATTAATCAGTAACATTTTATAGATAAAAGCTGTTTTGCAGATGAAGTGATAAAGCTTATGGAATGGTGTTAACCCCAAAATACATATAAGTAAAATGATGGTCAATGTATTTCCTATAATTGGCATAAATGTTGCGTCAAATGCGATGCCGAAAAATGAAAGTAAATAGATAAGTATCAACTGAAAAATGCCCAAAGTAGTATAAGATAAACAATAGAGCAGAAATCGGTCAATTAGTCGCTGTTCCTTATAGGTTAATGCGTATGCCACATAAAAAATATTTCCCAATATCCACGCATAATTAAATGAATCTTCAACCATGGGAAAAAGGGTACAAAAAATAAAGCAGGATACTATCTCCATTTTGGTTGGCTTAAATGAGCTCCTTAAAAAAAAATGAAATATAGTAAAGAAAGCAATAAATTCTAAAAATAACGATATAGTTTCAGTAATATTCATAATCTTAATCCTTTAATAAATCCCTGATGCAAAGTGTATTTTCTAATGAATTTTTATATGTTCGGCTAACAGGGATAGAATGTGTACCTAACTGTATGTATCGGTTTTGTCTATCATAGTTAGCTATATGTTCCAGATTGATAATATATTTTTTGTGACATTGTATAAAGTTTTCTGCTAACGTTTCTTTTAATGCTTCAAAACTAAGTTCTCGAGAAGAAATTCTTCCGTTAAGGGTTTGAATACTAATCATGTGAGATTTTGCTTCTACATAATAAATATCTTTCTGAATAATTCTATGTCGAATTCGATATGTGTCAGTAACGTTAATGCAATTTTCTTCAAGAAAACCTGTGAGCATCATTTGCTGGATTTGACATAGGATGTCATCTATAGAATATGGCTTTGTTATATAGCTATAGCAATGAAAATTATTTAAGGCATAGCTGATTTGGTCGGATATCGAAGTAAGAAATAAAATAGGCACGGTATTATAATTCTTTTGGGAACGTATTTCATTGGCTAATACAAAGCCACCAAAGTCACAAGGGTCATCTTTTAATTGCACATCTAACAAAAATATAGAGTACAGTTTATTGGTATTAAGTGAGCTTGATAAAAATTCTTTTGCATCTTCTAGAGAATAGGCACTCGATATATTCCAATTGGGGTATGCTTGATGTATACCTTTATAAAGTTCGTCATTCTGTTCTTTATGATCTTCAACAATTAAAATGTTATGCATAATAAAGTAATACCTCCGTGTAAATGATTGGACATGGAAACGTCGTGGTATTCAATCACATTGTAACATAACAAGAAGGTTGTTCCTAGTATAAAAAATGCATTTGCGGTCGTTTGAAGTGCGTTTGGGGGTGTTTTGAATACAAAGTATTGATTGTTGTGATGAAATATACTATAAAAAAGGCGGACAAGGAGATGTGTGTCATGGTGATGACGAATTTATGGGAGAAACACGTTGATAAGGTGGTCAGTAAAATATTAGATATATCTAGCAAAGAGAGGTTGTAAACTTGGAAAAGAAATTTGTTATAATGGTTATTATCTTAACGGCATTATTTAATATTTTTTCCTTTTTTCATATCAATGAATATGCAATAGATAAATTATTACTTGATAAAACCGCTATATCTTTTCGTATCTATTCCGAAGACAAGTATGTATCAGAATCAGATTTCTTAAAGAAAATCGAAAATTTTTCCCAGAAAAGCAATGTTGAAATAGCACAATATAGCTATTTAAGCTCAGATAATATAGATATTTATTCTACAAGAAAAGATGAATATAAAGAAGCACTATTTATACCTACCTACATATTTAATAGGGATATAAAAGTGCATGATTTTGAATCTATTCTGGATGTTGGATTCAAAAATATTCTCTACGTTGATACTAAGGATATGGATATCATCCAAGATTTAATGGATGAACTTCAAAATGTTTGCGAACTTTATTATTCAGAATCTGAATTTAAAGATGGTAGCAGCTTATCGTACCCTATCGTTAATTACATGGACGTTAATTATTTGTCTATCTTTATTATTTTTATTTCTGGGTTCGTTCTAATTCTATTTTTTTATTATTCAAGATGTAGACAGCAGTATATAATTTACAGACTTTGGGGATATACATATATTCAAATATATTATATGTTAAATAAATTTTTCTACACGCCATTTTTATTAACGATTGTTTTAAGTAACTTGGCTATGAGCGGAATAATATATAAATTCGCTTTTTCGAATTTATTATTGGAAATTCTTTTTTTAATGATGGTATTGAATATCGCTATTGTGCTACTGGTATTCTTATTATCAATCGCTTTATTTTCAGTATCTTTTGTTACTGCAATTCATAACAGAAAAAAAGGATTATCCAAGCTAGCAATTATAGCTTATATTTCAAAATTTCTGCTACTTTTATTAATTTTCTTTTTCAGCGAAAATCTTATGAATCAGAAAGCGGAACTAGATAAAAAGAGTAAAAGTTTGATGTTCTGGAATGATACCCAAAACCTTTTTATATTAAATGAAACATATTCACCATTTAATTATGATAGTCTAGCTTCTGAAAATATACTGAATGAAAAAATTTATAATGTATATAAAGATTTAAGTGATTTAGATAAAGTATTTATAATGAATACGCTTAATTACGAACATTTAATGAAAGAAAATATATCTACGGATAATGAAGATGATTATAATTACCATGTTAATGTGAAATGCGAAGAGGACTTATATTCTCCTTATGGTAAAAATATAACAGTAGACATAAATTATATAAAGAAACATACGATTAAAGCAGTTGGTATAAAAAATATTATTGATTTGATAGATGAGAATGACGATGTTTTAAACATATTAGTACCTCAAAAATATAAAGACCACGAAGAGTATATAGAGAATTCATATAAGGAATGGTTCTATTTTCAAAAGGTTGACGTGCCTAATTTATATAGAGAAGATTGTAATCAAACGAAAATTGAAAAAAATATAGAAGATTTAAAAATTAATATTATCTACATAGAGAATAATCAGCGGTATTTTACCTACAATCTATATAGTGGAAATAGTATGAATACAATAGAAGATCCCATAATCACTGTATATACTGAAAATATAGATAACTCCTATTTAGGTTCCTGCTTAGGAAGTTACATGTTTATTGAGGCTAAGGATCAATACAGCGCATTAGAAGAAATCAATCCTATAACTCAGAAATACAATTTGGTGGAATTAAATTCAGTATCATCAGTATATGATTGCAAAGGAGAAGAAATTAAAAATCTAGAAGAAAGTATAGATATATTAGTACAAAATACGCTCATTATATCGTTGCTATTAATTATGCTAATGGTGGTAATAACATATGCATATTACATGATATTTTTTTCGCCAATCATTATAAAGTCATTATATGGACATTGCTTTACTTATATTTATAAGCATCTAATTTTTGCAAATCTATTTATAAATTTATCTATAATACCTTTATTGGCAATTTCTTATAAAAAGATATCTTTGTATATGATTATAATAATTACTATGATAACAGTAATGGATTGTCTTGTAGCAAGAATAATCAATAGAACCTTACTTACGAGAGGCGAACTTCAATTTATAAAAGGAGAATTTAAATGATAGAATTATCGAACATTAATAAAAGTTTTAGTCAAAGAATAGTATTATCAGATATGTCTTTGTCTATAAGCAAAAACGAATTCGTATGCATAACTGGCGAGAGTGGTGCTGGTAAGACAACTTTATTAAATATTATTGGATTACTTGATAAGCCGGATAGTGGGATGGTACGTATAAATGAAAAAAGCAGTTTTACTGAAAAAGATATAGTAAAATTGAGAAGAGAATTTTTTGGATATATATTTCAAGACTATTTGTTGATGGTTGATAAAACAGTAAAAGATAACTTTAATATATCTAAATACGGGAACAAAAAACTGAGTTCCGAAGATGCCCAAAATATCATGGAAAAAGTAGGCTTGGATTATAGTTACTTGAATAAAAAAATTTATCAATTAAGTGGGGGCGAACAACAAAAAGTAGCAATTGCGAGAATGATGTTGAAGCCATACGAATTGGTGCTAGCGGATGAACCTACTGGTAATTTGGATTACAAAAACAAAAAAGACGTTATAGAAATATTCAAAAATATAATAAAAGAAGGAAAAACCATCATTTGCGTTACACATGATAAAGATGTTGCTGATTCCGCAGATAGAATTATAAATCTAAGAAAATTAGAAAATTTAATTGAAAAAGAAAGTTAACACTAGGAGGCAAGTAAATGAAGAAAAACAAAACGAAAATCATATTATTTGTATTAGTTCTGTTATTATTTCTTATTCTTGTAAAAATATACGGTATACAACATTTACAAATTATATTCAGAAGATTTCTACATATCTTCAACTTATAAAGAATAATCTAATAATCGAACCGGTCTTTTAAAAATTTAAGGCTTCTCACTCCCAATTACAGTAATGAGAAGCCTTCCTTATACGATAAACATCAGCTATTCACAATTATTTTATTATTTGTCACATCTGACACTTTCTGCACATCCACAATCAACGGAAGCCTCCCCAGCTTCTGCTCTGGCACCAAAAACACCCGGAACCTCGACACGCAGTTTCACCGCCTCTTCGCCCTACAATACCTCCATCTCAATCCGGAAGCTGATATTTCTTGGTGTCTTCACATTTTCAAACTGCACCACGTAAAAATTCCCATCTTCATTGACTTCTAAAATCACGCCGGCGCCAAACAAGCTATGCATTACCGTTGTTCCAACTGTAAGACGTTTCGATGTCTCACCGCTAATCCGTTCCTCATTTCGTTTGATAAACTGTGCTGCCGAATCCACCAAACGCTGTTCTAATTCTGTCGTATAGCTTAAATACATCTTGTCTGTATTAAAGATAAAACGGGACGGATAACGATACGAACCATCAAAATTCGTTCCCTCCGCATCACTTAAAAACAACGCATTCTCTGCCCTTGTATATGCAACGTATGCAAGTCTTCGTTCTTCCTCTAGTGCTTCCTTGGAATCTACGTGCTTACTAGGGAAAATCCCCTCATTCATGCCACATACAAACACATACGGAAACTCTAACCCCTTTGCCGTATGAATCGTCATGAGCTTCACAGCTTCTTTTTTCTCCTCTTTATCCATACTGGTCAGCAGAGAAATGTTTTGCAGGTAATCAGCCAAAGAAGTCTCTTCCCCTGCATCATTTTCATAATAGAAGATGGATTGCTTCAGCTCTGCTAAATTATTCAAACGGTCATCCTCACCGGAAAGGCGAAGCATTGCCTCGTATCCACTGTCATTCATAAGACCGGTCAGCAAATCTGTCAATTTGTACAACTGAAATGCCTGCTTATAGGATTCTATCAGCTTTACAAACTCTGCCGCCTTGCTACTGGCAATCAGCGGCTCCTCCAGCGTCTCCTGCAGCGCCTCATAAAGCTTTAACTGATGTTTTTCTGCATATTTTTCCAGGAATTCCATTCGTTTCTTTCCAAAATTTCTTCTTGGCACATTAATAATCCGCTTAAATGACAAATCATCTTCAAAAATCAACATCCGCAGATAACAGAGAGCATCCTTTACTTCCTTTCGATTATAAAATGATACTCCACTATATATCACATAGGGTATCTGTGCCTTTAACAGGGCTTCCTCCACACTCCTTGACACATGATGCGCCCGGTACATTATGGTTACATCATTATAGGAACAACCATGTTCTACCAGCGACTGTATCTGTCCTACAATCCAATCCGCCTCTTGGGCAGTCGTCTTCGCATGATTATATACAACAGGAACGTTTTCTCCCTTCATCGGCTGTAAATTCTTCTTAATCCGCTGCTGATTTTTCTCAATCAGGGAATTCGATGCCTGTAAAATATTCGCAGAAGAACGATAGTTCTTGTCCATAATAATATCTGTGCAGTCCCGATGTACCTTATCAAAATTCAGGATATATTCGATTCTTGCCCCTCTCCATGTATAGATTGTCTGATCCGGGTCACCCACAATAAACAGATTTCCATGATATTCACTTAACAATTCCGCCATCTCATATTGCAGTCCGGAAACATCCTGAAACTCATCCACCATAATATACTGTAACCGCTCCTGCCATTTCTTCCGTTTCTCTTCAAAATGGTCCAGTATATAAAATGCAAACACCATCAGGTCATCATAATCTAATGCAAAGCTCTTTTTTTGTTCATACAGATATCCTAAAAAAATGCGCTCTTCTCCCTTTGGGGCAGTAAGATATTGCTCTTTTAACTGATTGATATCCATTTTTAAAATGTAGGTAAGATACGCCGAATCCATCTTTTTTCTGCCAATCATATCCATTGCCATACTATACGTATATTCCCTTGGATCAATCTTTGCCTGTT
Organism: Clostridiales bacterium; assembly: GCA_029012085.1. Taxonomy (GTDB): domain Bacteria; phylum Bacillota; class Clostridia; order Lachnospirales; family Lachnospiraceae; genus CAG-590. The sequence continues at coordinate 10,492 of JAQXLK010000224.1, read as the reverse complement.
CATACACATTCCGAAGAACTGCTTCCACGTCCTCCTCATCTAATATCAGAAAACTATCCGGATAATTCATGGTGTGAATATCTTCCCGCAAAAGCTGGACACAAAATCCATGAAAGGTACAGACCATCCCCGTATCCTGATCCCCAATCATATTGCGGATACGTTTCTTCATCTCATTTGCAGCCTTGTTGGTAAATGTAACGCACAAAATGTTTGCAGTAGCAATTCCAATATCATTTACCAGATATACATAACGATGTGTCAATGCTCTTGTTTTGCCACTTCCCGCTCCGGCAATCACACGAACATATCCTTCTGTAGTGGTAACTGCCTTCTTTTGTTCTTCATTTAAACCTTCTAATGTATCCGTCATATATCCAAATTCCTCTTCTAATAAAATCTCTTCTTAACGTTTTGCCTTGTTTTTTCATTTCATCTGCTTCTTCGTAAGCAATTCTAACACTGCATACGTCCTTCTTCCCAATTCCTCTTCTAACACAATCTCTTCCGAATGTTTTTCCACTTCCTCCGGTAAGTCATAAATATCAATCACCTGGAGTCCTTTATCCTCATAATATTTGCGCAAATATTTCTTTCCCGCATGGTCACTGCTAGATAAGAAAAAATTCTTATGCATTTCCTTTTTCACGTTCATTTCCTTAGCAATAAATTCAATCCAGCTGGTAAATGTATTCAGATTATAATCATTTAAAGAGTATCCAACAAACAAAAACACATGGTCAATCAAAAGTGATTTCAAAAAGGTTTCCATCAGACGGTGTGATTCTGAGTATTGCAGATAGTCCGTCTCCTTAAATACCACTTCCTCCACATTATCAATATCTCCATGCATCTTAATCAGATAATGATTTGCCTGAGTTTTCAGCAAATCCCTATCCTGTCGTATTATCTCATAACCTTCCGCTACCTTATCCATCAGCTTATCATAGTTGGTGGTTACAATATGTTTTGGGTGAAGCTTTACAATCAAATCATTCAAAATGTTTGGCTCTGTCTCTGGTGAAATAATACGTTTTAGTGTTTCGTAATATGCCTTATGCCCTTCACTGTCATCCATTCCATAAAAATACTGGGGAATCCGAATATACTCATCCGTTGACAGCCGTTCCACAGGATATTCCATCTGCTCAGCAAACATTCGCACCATCTGTCCCCATGTCGGTACTCCTGAATTCTTAGAAACGCCGGCTCCAACAAATATAACCAGCTTATCTTTCTTTAAAGATTCCTGCATCTGCTTTATCATTTCATAAAATTCCATATATCTGTCTTCTTTCCCGTCTTCCTGTTACTAATTGATTTTTCTCATATTACCGACAGAAAAATCCGCCACACCAATAATATATTACTAGTATAACGGATTTCTATTACAATTACAAATATACAGATTAATAATTCTAAAACCAAAATAGCATCACAACATGATATTCTTCATCACACATCCCTTGTCACAAAGTGCTTTACACCTTCTGATATATCAGCTAACTCTTCTCTAAAGAACTCCGGATAATATTTTTTATCCGTATCAATATCAATCCACGTCAGACATTCTTTCTCTCCATCTTCCGTAACACTATTACATACAGGTTCAAAATCATCCGGTACATTCATAAAAAAGTAAAAGGATATTTCATATATTTTCTTTCCGGCATTTGTTTTTCCGTCTCCTATAAACAAATTTTCATGGACGTAACCTAAACGTTCCACTGCCAACTTTACTCCCGTTTCTTCAAACACTTCTCTGATAACTGCTTCTTCCGCTGACTCACCAAATTTTACTCTTCCTCCAACCGAATAGAAATAGTCCGAGCGTTCATTTCCTACCATCAGTATTTTATTATTCCTCATAATAATAGCACCAACACGTATATTTAAAATTCCATCGTCTACTGCTACTGTTAAATCCTGCATCTATATATTTCCTTTCTCTCTTGATTTTTCTCCGAATTCTTCCTTTCATAATTGCTTTATCTGCTTTTTATATCAGTCAAAAGAATCCTTTTGACCATCATACACATTTACAAATTGAGCTTGTCTAACTTGAATACCCTCACTGCATTTTGATACATCAAATCATCATAGGCCTTTGCAGAAATCAGCTTTGGCAGCTCATGAAAATAATCCTGATACATAGACCGGTCTCCCTTTGGATTATGCAGATATGTATCCACTCCATCTATCGGCATATCACTCCCAAACATCATGCGTTCGCTTCCATACCGTTTGATTGCCTCAATGGTCGTACCCATAGGAACCCATGTTGTATCACCATACAAATTATCTGCCTTACCCAGCAGCTCCAATGCCTTTTTATTATCCGTTCCAAGCCCCATGTGAACCATCACAAAAGACACATTTGGAAATAATTGTGCAGCTTCATACAGATGTTCCGGGTCAGCAGTCTCACAGCCTCCTGTATGGGATACGACAGGAACCTGTATCTTTTCTGCCAATTCAATATACGGCAACACCCTCTCATCTGTAGGTGACACATTGGAATGAAATGGGTGAAGCTTTATTGCATAAATGATATCCCTGTTGGCATATACCATTTCTTCAAACTCTTTTGTCATTCCCTGCGTAAGTGGTTTTACCCATGGCGCAGCTCCAATTTTATCAGGAAATTTTCTGGCAAACTGAATGGTTCTTAATAGTGCATCCTCTTGGGAAACCTGCAGATGCTCCGGCAAAACCTTCTGCTGATGGTCGGCTTCGCCGGCATCTCCGTTGGATACAATGGAAAAATCAATACCGTATTTTTCCATGGCCTCAATCACCATATCCTCATTCATGTGGAAGCCCACAGCTTCTCCCCCAATATGTACATGTGTATCGATTATCATAGCTCGAACCTTCCCCTTCCTAAAAATCACACCAAAAGATACGCCTTATCCGGACTCACTGGAAATTCCGGTGTATAAATCATCCAATCCGTTACATCCTCCACTGTGTACCAGCCCTCATCACCTGTATGCATCCCCTCCACATTATATGGTTCCTGCAAAAGTTTTGCTTTAAACCGTTCCTCTTCAAACTCTATAAGCTCAAACCATATATGTTCGCGCTCCATATTACTATCCGCATCATCTACAAGAAGTCCAATCTTTATTATAATCTTGTTGTCTTTATTATCTGCCTGCTCCTTGACAAAATGAAATCTCTCCATAGCAAGGGCTTTCATTCTGGCAGTTTCTTCATTACTGATGAAAAATATAGGATTGTCTCCCCACACCCGGTCAAATTCAGAAATCTTACTAAGTTTTCCACGCTGTTCATCCTCTTCACTCTTATATGCAAAGACTAAACCTGTCCGGCTGTTATGGCCCTCTTTCCTGTCAGCTGCTCCGCCTAACGTAAGCTTTTTATACTCCTTTAAACCCTCTGTCCAAGGTAAATAGGTCACAACAACCGGCTGTTCATTGGTTAAGACACCAATATATGCACTGCTCTCTCCCGGTGTAAATGGTTCCTTTTTGTCCAACAGATAACTTCCCAATGTGGAAATTACCTGATGATGGTTATTATAATTTTTCTTGTCAGATTGTACTATTTCCAGTTCTGAAATTCCGCATCTGCAAAGTCCATGGGTATGAAGCCAGACTTCATTGGTTTTACCTGATATTGCCTGCACCATAAACAAATCGTTAGACCCTGGTGCCACGTTAGAATCTGCTGCCATAACTGCCCATCTTGCACTTATCATTTTTTCTGCGCTTTCATCCATGATTCCTAATAATTCCGGCACCATTGCCACCACAAGTTTTAATTGAAGATGATATGACTTCTTACAATCCTCGTGAAATTCCATAAATACAGTTAACGCTTTTTTTGCATGTCTCATTCCTGCTATTTCTTCTTCTGAAAAATAATGGGTCTGTCCGCCAAGCATTTCCGGTAACGTAAAATCACTTTCATAAAATCCAACTTCATATTCTTCACCATCATACACGAGTATGATTTTTCCCGGCTGTTCCTCACAAGGCAGGCATTTTCCCATTATCTCCACGCCCTCTATCGCAGCAACCCGTTCAAACACCCCCTCCAGCAAATCCTTTGACTCATCCTTTGGTACTGCCAGCATATAAGATTTTTCTTCCCAATATCCTAATGGTGCTTCCTGTAAAACTTCTGACTTCTCTTTCTTCTTAAAAAACATAGCTCTTTTCCTTTCCGCAATATATTTTTCTTGATATTCTCTTTCAATAAATTTTAACATATATTTCTGGACAATTATCATACAATTATTTTGCATATTCATTATATAAAATAAATTAAGTCTATGACAACCGAAAATTTTCGGCATGTCATAGACTTTGTCGTTATATTTTATGCGCACCCAGCATTTCATGGCATCTACCATATAGCGCCCCGCCTGATACGAGTTATTCCAACGATTATCATTATTGCACCAACCCCTAACCCAACTACGGTAAATAGTGTATGTGTCTCTCCTATTCCTTCCGTGGGTTTATATTCTATTACACACTGTGTAGGATTGTCCTTATTCACATAAAGCTCCACATTATCACCGGGAATAATACACTGACCATAATTATCGGTAGCAACATTCTCATATTTTCTTCCATTATAAATGAACGCAAAAGTACTTTTGCGATATGACTGTGAGCTATTCGTGTCATGCCTCGCCATAGTACACTCGGCAACGACTTTGTCAGCATTGCGCCTAAACTGTTTATTTTCATTTATATAATTCCAATTCGAAAACAAGTTAAATAAACCAAAAATTACTACCAGTATCCCTTCCACTACCGCAGCAGGAGCAGGTACTCTATATCTTTTATTCATCTTTATGCTTCCTCCATTGTTCAGTAAACCAGAAATTCATCCTAGTCTATACCTTGCAATTCATCAGGCAAAGGCTCTCGAACATGCATATCCATTGAATAGAAATTTCCTTATTCCGATTTCAGTTTTTGCTCAATTTCTTTATCCGGCCAGTACCCCCAGGACTCCGTAATCTTTCCGTTTTCCACCTTGAAATTTTCCAGTGCTTCAAATGTGATATGCTTTCCGGTTGCCGGGATACCCATGCAGGTGCCGGTGTGGATACCATCATAGAGAATGCGAGTAGCAACCATGCCTCCCTCCGAAAAAACATCCAGCACCTTTACCGTCAGATTAGAGAACTGTCCGGCAACTATTTTCAAAATGCCAACGGCATCTGCGTTACTTCTAGCGCCCGCAGGACTATTGTCGATGTAATTCTCCGCCACACAGTTCATAATGAAGTCATAGTTATGGTTGGTATAGCCATCCTCAAAAAAATTCACCACAATATCTTTTGGAGACAGGTAATATACATATTTACAAATTTCCCGCTCCTTACCTTGATAATTGCCAATACCCTGGTACAGCTTGATAAATCCGCAACGCTCCATAACCTTGGCGGATGCTTTGTTGTCTGCAAGGCAGATGCCTGTCATTTCGGTAATACCAATTTGTTTCATAATTACAGGCAGAAAAGCAGTAACTGCTTCGGTAGCGTAACCCTGCTTGGTGTAATCGACACCGATGTGATAACCGACCTCCCATGTGCCATCGTCAAATGGAACAGCCTGCACATAGCCGATGTATGTACCGTCCTTCAGTATGACAGGATAAACCAGTGGGCCGTCGCCGTTCTCATATACCCCCCTCAGAAATTCTACGGTTTCTGCTGCAGCTTCCACCGTTTCAAACACTTCATCCGGGACAAAACGGCGGTTGTCCTCGTCCAGAGAGTTCAAATGAACAGCCTCTGCCATCTCCATAGTAAATTCAGTAATAATCAGTCTGGTAGTTTCAATTCTCATTGTTTTTCATTCCTTTCTTTTTTGTGTGAAATCAATCCTATAATGTATCTTTAATCATCTGTAACACTTTTGTTTCTCTCTTTATCATTATCTCATTAAAATAATCTTCACTTTTATATGCTGAATTAACACGAATTGCCTCATCCAAACTAACAAACCTAAGCGTAAATCCTGCTTCTGCTTCATAATCATCTAAGTCTTGGTCTACAATCCGATTTTTTGTTTTACACATATAGTAAAAATTTTCCTGTTCAAAGATTGTATTTGGTGAAACGTTACTTTTTTGCCTACGCATTACACTTCCAAATTCACATATAGATTCAGGAATAACGATCAGTCCAACCTCTTCCCTAACTTCTCTAATCAGTGCTTCTTTCTTGTCTTCATTCTTGTTAATTCCTCCACCTGGAAATTTATAATATTTTTCGTTCTCGCTATAAACAAGAGCTATTTTATTATCATCCTTGAAAATAATTCCTCTTACAGATGGCCGACTAAATACACTATCGCTATTTTCATAATCGTGTAAATCTATTTCAAATAATTGTCTCATCATTACCTCCATAATTAAAAGAAAAACTCCGCAACCGACAACCTGTCGGTTATATTTTAACATCCTTAATTTAGATTGTCAATGTACCTTTTATCAAGCAAAAGTTTTTTATCACAACAAAAATGGGTTCAATTCAACTTTTATCGTTAACATATCCCCATTACTATAAGCGGATATATTCCCCTGTATTTCTTCAATAAATTTCCGACAAATATACAATCCCAAACCCATTCCTTCACTATTTCTCGAAGCATCAGCCCGATAGAATTTATCAAAAATTTTTTCCACATCAATGGATTGGGAAATAGAATTTGAAATGGAAAAAACTACTTTGTCATCCTGTATAACAGAAAATTCCATCTTACCGGTAGAATACTTAATTCCATTAGAAATCAGGTTTTGTATTACTCTTATTAATAATTTTCTGTCTGCCCATACATCTATCACATCATCTGCCTGCTCAAATAATGGCGTAATCCCTTTTTTCTCAAACTCTAAATAGTTGGCCAGAATTTCTTCACAGACCACTTCACAAATATTTACCTTCTCCATAACAGGAGTATATTGGTTTGAATCAATCACCGATAACTCAAAAAAATCATCCACAAGTTTGTTGGAATACTTCGCACGATCTAAAGCAATTCTAATATCCTGTAAGGTTTCTTTTTCCTGACAGTTTTTTTCAGCAAGCTGAAGATATCCTATCACAGAGGTGAGTGGTGTCCGCATATCATGTGAAATCATGGAAATAGAAGATTTCATAGCCTGTTCGCCTTTTACTGCTTCTGCTTTGATCTTCTGAATCAAATCTAGATTTTCGTTGATTTTAAGTGCCATCGTTTCCAAGTCCCGATCCACAAAATCCACCGAAATAAAGTTTTCTCCCTGTTCTTCCAGCTGTTTTACGATTTTTCTCATTTGCTGTTTCACAAGACATAGTTTTAAAGTCAAAAAGGAAACAACAATAACGAGCACTGCAATTATAATCATATATCTCATCATCCCTTAATTTTCCAAGCGATATCCCATACCATATACCGTTTGAATGTAGCTTTCATCTGTAATCTGGGCAATTTTTTTCCTCAGATTACTTATATGTACATTCATTGTATTTTCATCGCTTACATATTCCTCACCGGTAATGTTCTCAAACAAATTTCTTTTTGAAAAAATTTTATTGGGATTGGATAGCATAGTCTCAAGAATGGCATATTCCATTGCTGTGCAGCAAACTTCATTGTTACAAACAAATACACGCTTTGAAGTTTTATCCACTCTCATATCCTTAAATGTTAAAACAGTTTGTGTTCCTTCCGTTCTGCGGAGAACAGCGTCAATTCGCAGCACAACCTCATCAATGTCAAAGGGCTTACAAATAAAATCGTCCGCACCAAGGCGCAACAACTCAATTCTGTTATTCACTGCATTTTTTGCTGACAATACAATCACAGGAGTATTCTTCTTAACACGCAATTCACGCAGGATTTCTTCGCCGCTCTTCATGGGAAGCATTAAATCCATTAAAATAAGACTATACTCGTGATTCATTGCCAGTTCATAGCCATCCCACCCATTTACTGCGGTCTCTACCTCGTAACCGCTTCGCCTCAATATATTGCAAAGCAGGCTGTTAATATTTTCGTCATCTTCAATGATTAAAACCATGGTTATCCCTCATATTCCTTCTATTTAATCTCTTTTTTCCGAAAAACAAGATACGTGGAAACCATGACAATCACTAATGTCATAACTGCCACCGCACTTGTGGGAAGCAGGGTTTCCTTTGTATTATTCTGTGCAAAGCAAAACACTGTTTTAGTAAAAAATGTTCCTTCCCAAAAATTGCGAAGTACATTGCACGCGATCATTATAAAGCTTACGGATACAACAATGGCAGATGGGGCACTTGCACATATAAACGAAAGGAACAAAACGATGCTCTGCAATGCCATTAACTGAAGCATGATTGTTATGCTCCAGAACAAATCCTGCATAGAAAACATATTGCCGGAAAATCCTGTTTTACTTCCTACGCCAATCATACAAGAAACAACATATATGAAATGCAACAGTATCCCTGACAGCAACACTGGCAATTCTCTTACCATCAACACAGACCAGCGACTGTATCCTAATGTGATTTCATGATGAATGGTACGGTTACTAAAATCACTGCCGATAAACCATGCGGATACAAGCACCAGTATAAACATAAAGGATGTATCACAGCCGGTGGCCCGAAAAGCATCATATGGATTATAGCCCAGGCTTGCCAGCTTGATCCAGCCATATGAAAAACCTACGGCAGCCATAAAAATCACTGCCAGATAAAAAAGCCAAAAATGTCTGAATTTAAAAAACTCTACTTTTAATTGATTACACATGACTGACACCTCCTGTAATGGTCATAAAATAGTCTTCCAAAGTCTGTTCCATCACAGACAATTCCGTTACAACGATTCCATTCTGCATGAAGGTTCTGGCTATTGTTTCCATACTGTTCAAATCAGAATATAAATGAATGGTATTGTCTGATACAACTTTATACTCCGGATTGTTCATGGTTTTATCCAAAACAGTCAGTGCCATAGGTACAGTGTCCGTCTTAATACATATGTATTGTCTACATTTTGCCTCTAATTCTTCATGTGTTAATACTTCAATGATCTTACCCTTGTGTATAAAAATGTAATCAGTAGCAAGCAGGTAAAGCTCACATAAAATATGACTTGATATAAATATCGTAATATTTTATTCTTCATTCAGATTTTGAAGCAAACTGCGCAGTGCCACAATGTTTTTCGGATCCAGTCCATTGATGGGCTCGTCCAATATCAACAACTGGGGATTCCCGATTAACGCCATTGCAATACTTAACCGTTGTTTCATCCCCATGGACAATGTGCGCACTTTTTTGTGCTTCACCTCTGATAATTCAACCATATCCAACACCTTTTGGCAGATGGTTTTATCAGGATTGCCCACTAAAATTCTCTGTAGTTCCAGATTTTGAAGGATACTATAACCGGGATAAAGTGCGGGTTCTTCAATCATGCTGCCAATACATTTTCGCATGTTATCTCTTTCAGAATCCGTATCTTTCCCATAATGGAATAAGTGCCCTCAGTGGGATAGCTTAATCCTGTAACCACCTTCATGAAGGTACTTTTTCCTGCTCCGTTTTCTCCGATAAATCCATAAATGTGCTTCTTTTCTAATCTGATACTGACATGATCCAGTGCAGTAAATTCACCGTACTTCTTGGTCAGATTTTCCGTTTGCAAAACAATCTCTTTCATAAGCAAATCTCCTTTCTGACCTTAGGATAGAATATGTTCTTAAAAATACACTTCATGAAATCTAAAGAAAACCTTAATTTCACATCATTCTTAGAATGCAGTTTCCAGATAATCGGTCAACATATAAAGTGGAACATTCGTCAGCCATTCCTCTTTTCTATAATTGGACATAGATGTCCTAATTGCACTCTGTGGATGATATTTATCACAAAAAGCCCGCAGGCTCTTTGCTCTCAGATTCTCGGCTGCTTTAACCTCTACAGGTATACACTCCAAATCCTGCTGTATAACAAAGTCAATTTCACCTGATGAATTTTCCGTAGAGTAATAGTATAACTCTCTACCAGATGTCTTTAATTGTTCCGCCACATATTGCTCTGTCAAAGCACCTTTAAATTCTTCAAAAATTCTACTTCCATCCAGCAATATCTTTGCTGATAAATTTGCTTTTGCAGTCAATAAGCCTACATCAAGCATAAACATCTTAAAGCAATTCATTTCCATATATGCAATCAACGGGATATCCGGTTTAGATACCCGATAGCTTTTTAAAATCAATCCGGCATCCTCCAACCATTGAATTGCAAGTTCAAAGTCTTTTGCTCTGGCACCTTCACGAATGGAACCATACATAAATTTTCGATTTTCTTTTGCCAGCTGTGCCGGAATAGAATTCCAGACCATCATAATTCTTGGTACTACTTCCTTCGGCGCATGTTTACTAAAATCTTCTTCAAAGTATTTTAGCAGATTATGTTGAATTTCCCTTACTTCAAAAACATCCTCTGTATCGATATAAGTTTGTA